>CALMWI010000251.1 GCA_937873545.1 uncultured bacterium
ATAAGCTCGGTAACGAGAACAGACAAAAACGGCATAATCGTTTTCACTGTGCCGGACAATCCGAATTCAGTTGGCAGAGATATCAGTTATCAGAGCCATGTAAGAAAAATAATGAACGATCATAAGCCGGTCTTCAGCGATGTTTTCATGGCTGTTCAGGGTTATTACGGGATCGGGCTTCACATGCCTGTTATGAAGAAGGGTGCATATGACGGATCTTTGGCTTATCTTATATCGTTTGATCATCTTACGGACTTTCTAAAAGAAAAATTCCGCAGCTCAAGTGATAAAGACATACAGTGGATCCTGAGTAACTCCGGAAATATACTTTACAGCAATAATAAAAACGAGACCGGAAAGAATGTTTTAGATGATATTTACAAAGAAAATCCTGTATCGGGATTTTTCGAAGATTATCTTGACGGAAAGATAAAGGAAAGATTCAGCTTTGAATTTAATGGGGAAAAATATTTCGGAGCTTTTAAAAAGATCAGGTTGTCTTTCGGAGAGTCATGGAATGTGTTTACGGCAGTGTCAGAGAGTTCTATCTTCAGAAAGCATTCGTATTTGCCGATCAAATTTCTCATTCTGTCAGTGTTAATGATCGGTGTGCTTATTTTTATAATTCACAGATTTAGGACAATGACGATAATTTTGAAGGAAAAAGAGATAAAGGATACGCTTCAGAAGAATCTCGCAGTAAGTCAGAAACTCTATAAATCGGTCGTAACGGATATGACCTGCGTAGTATGCAGACTAAATGAAAGCAAGAAGATAATATTTTTCAACAGGGCTTTTTTCCAGAGGTTCAAATACAGAACCAATAAACTTAAGAACAGAGACATAGTTGAGATATTCAACGAAGATGAAGCAATAGTCCTTAACACAAAGCTTGATGAACTTGGTATTTCGAATCCTGTTCTGGGATTTGAATTTATGATAAAAATAGACGGGTCGGAAGTTTATTACTTTCTGACGGTCAGAGCTACATTTGACGAAACGGGAAAGATCACAGAATACCAGCTTATCGGACCCGATATAACCGAATATAAAATGTCGGAGAGAAAAGATATTATCTACCGGGAAAAGATAAAAGAATCCGAAAAAATGGCCGCACTGGGTAATCTTGCAGCCGGCGTCGCGCATGATTTCAACAACATTCTGATGGGAATTCAGGGTAATATTTCCATTTTGAAACTTAAGAATGAAAAAAATGAAGAGATCACCGCCAGGATCAGCGTAGTTGAGGATCAGATCAAAAGCGCTTCAGGATTATCCCGTCAGCTTTTAGGTATGGCAAAAGCAGGTAAATACGAAGTGACCAAATTCGATCCCAATGAGCTTGTCAGATCGATCTATGAAGTGTTTTCGCATACTAACAAGAACATTGTTTTCAAACTCGATCTGTCTTCTTCAGGAAATCTTGCGGTGGAAGGAGACAAATCCCAGATCAGACAGGCGGTAACAAATATCATACTCAACGCTATTCAGGCTATAGAGGACACAGGGCAAATTGAGGTCAGCACCGAATTTTTCGAACCTGACGAAGAATTCATTCAAAGCAATTCTTTAAAAAAACAAAAATACTTTAAATGTTCGGTGAAAGATAACGGAACAGGTATAGACGATGAACTGAAGATGAAGATATTCGATCCGTTTTTTACCACGAGAAAAAAAGGTAAAGGCTCGGGTCTGGGTCTTGCCTCGGCATACGGCATCGTAAGAAATCATGACGGAATTCTTCTGTTCAAGAGCGAGAAATTCATCGGTTCGACCTTCAGCATTTACCTGCCCGTTAAAGAATGGGATGGTAACGGCTCGGGAGAATCATCTGTTTCCGGCAGAACTCCGAACTATGAAACCGTTCTTATAGTAGATGACGAGAAAATGGTAGTTAACGCCACTTCGGATATGCTCTCATATCTGGGGTATAGAACGCTTAAAGCGGAGAACGGTCAGATAGCGATTGATATTTTTAAGAATAATACTGATATAAATTG
>CALMWI010000252.1 GCA_937873545.1 uncultured bacterium
ATTTTATCGTCGTAGGCAATGTACTAGAAAAGTCCGACGACAAAGACATTGTCAAAAAATTCGCTAGGGCTATGAAATGAGGATAGAGGACGACGAATGTTAAATAAGAGAATTATATGGCTTTAAGCTGGAATGAAATAAAAGAACGCGCTACGCACTTTTCAAAAGAGTGGGCGAATGCTTTTAATGAAGATGCGGAAGCTAAGACATTTCTGTTTGAGTTTTTCAATGTTTTCGGGATCAGCCAGCGTAAGGTTTCTAATTTTGAGCACAGGATAAAAAAGCTCGATGACCATGAAGGCTATATTGATCTTTTCTGGCCTCAGATGATCCTTGTCGAAATGAAAAGCAGAGGGAAAAACCTCGATAAGGCATATCAGCAGGCGCGGGATTATCTGAAAGCCATCAGACAGGAAGAACTGCCGAAATTTATTCTGGTTTCTGACTTTGAATATTTCAGGCTATTCGACCTCGAAGAAGACAAACTGATCGAGTTTAAGCTGAATGAACTTGTTAACAATGTTCAGCATTTTGGTCATCTGCTTGGTTATCAGAAGAAGATCTATAAGGAGCAGGATCCGGCCAATATTAAGGCGGCCGAACTTATGGGCAGGCTTCACGACAGGCTGAAAGAGATCGGGTATTCTGGTCATCCGCTCGAAGTTTATCTTGTTCGTATTCTTTTTTGTTTGTTCTCGGAAGATACAACCATTTTCAATAAACAGCAGTTTCAGGATTATCTTGAGCAGCGGACTAATGTTGACGGAAGCGACCTTGCGGCAAAACTTCAGGAACTTTTTCAGGTACTTAATACGCCTGATGAAAAACGGTATAAGAATCTTGATGAGCAGCTTGCAGAATTTCCTTATGTGAACGGCAAACTTTTTGAAGAGATACTGCCTACAGCCAGTTTTGATTCCAAGATGAGACATGCGCTGTTGGACTGCTGCAATATAGAATGGAGCAAGATCTCTCCTGCTATTTTCGGATCAATGTTCCAGAGCGTGATGAACCCGACTGAACGCAGAAACATAGGTGCACATTACACTAGCGAAACCAACATCCTAAAGTTGATCAAACCTCTGTTTCTTGATGAACTCTGGGCTGAATTTGAAGCAGTAAAAGGCAACAGGAATAAACTTGTAGAATTTCACAAAAAACTAAGTACACTAAAATTTCTCGACACGGCCTGCGGATGCGGAAACTTCCTTGTCATTACATATCGTGAACTGAGGCTGCTTGAACTTGAGATATTAAGGGTATTACAAAATACCGACCGGGTTCTCGATGTCAGAGAGATTATATGGCTTGATGTGGATCAGTTTTACGGAATAGAGATCGAAGAATTTCCCGCGCGTATTGCTGAAGTTGCGATGTGGCTGATTGACCATCAGATGAATATGCAGATCAGTAATGAATTCGGGCAGTATTTTATCAGGCTGCCGCTCAAGAAGTCGGCAATGATAGTAAACGGGAATGCTCTCAGAATAGACTGGCAGAGCCTGTTGAATCCGATCAATACTGTGGATATAGTAGCAAAACACGCAAATGTTTACATGGTCAGCGAACCGGAACCGGTTAAATACGGATCCGTAAACATAGAAGCT
>CALMWI010000253.1 GCA_937873545.1 uncultured bacterium
ATATAAAAACTCGCTTGAAAACTACCTCAACTTTGTAGAAGAAGAACCTTTCGTTAAAGCTGTTTACCATCTTCTTGTAGCACGGACATTATTCCGCAAAGATATGATAAAATTTCTAGGTGAGCACGGGATCGCGACCGGGATACATTACCCGATTCCGCTTCATCTTCAGCCGGCTTACAAACATCTGGGGTACAGTTATGGCGATCTGCCGAGATGCGAGCGTATTGCCGAAGAAATTATTTCTCTGCCTGTTTTTCCGGAAATGACCGAAGAACAGACAAACTATGTTATAAACACGATTAAAGAATATATAAAATAGCAGGTGGGTAATGATAAACAAATCCGTTTCGCTGGTTATTCCCGCATACAACGAAGAAAAAGCTATTTCGGCATCTCTTGAAAACATTTCTTCGTTCATGAGATCAAATTTCTCTGATTTTGAGATCATAGTGGTAAATGATGCTTCAAGCGATAGAACTGCCGAAGAAGTTTCGAAATTCGCAGAAGTCAAACTGATTTCCCACCCTTACAATAAAGGCAACGGAGCAACTGTGCGCACAGGCATAAGAAACGCATCAAAGGAGTTTGTTGTAATGATAGATGCGGACGGACAGCACGATATAAAAGATATTCTGGGAATTACAGAACTGCTTGGAGTATATGATTGTGTCGTAGGTGCGAGAACCGAAACTTCCGAAGGATCATTTCACAGAAATCTGGCAAACAGATTTTATAATTTTCTTGCAAGCTATGTGACTAATCTTAAAATAGAGGATCTGACCAGCGGATACAGAGGCTTTAAAACTTCCGTGATAAAAAAATTCCTTTATTTGTTTCCGAACGGCTTCTCATACCCCACAACCTCGACTCTCGCGATAATCAAAGGCGGCTATAATCTTAAATATTATCCAATACACGCCAGAAAAAGAATAGGCAAAAGCAAGATTAAGCTTTTCAGGGACGGCTTCAGATTTTTACTTATAATTGTAAAAATTTCAATACTTTTCTCGCCGCTGAAAATTTTTCTGCCTGTGAGCATGCTTTTCGCGGCCGGAGGCCTGATACATATGTTCTACAAGATAATTCTTCTTGGTGCAAGATATACACAGTTCTCGATCTTTTTGATCAGTGTCGGCGTAATTATTTTCCTGATCGGATTGCTATCTGAACAGATAGCTACATTAAGATTTGATAAAGTCGAAGAGGATTAAATTAAAATGATCCACATCGTTCTCGGAACAAAAGCGCAGCTGATCAAAATGGCGCCTATAATGAAGAAATTAAACTTGAGAGGCATTGAATATAATTACATTTCGACAGGTCAGCATAAAGAGACAATAGATGACATACTTACAAATTTCGAAATCAAGAAACCTGACAGTCAGCTTTATGACGGAAAGGACATAACTTCAATTTTTTCGATGCTGATATGGTCGGCAAAAATTCTTTGGATATCCTTTTTTAAACGAAAAGAAATTTTCAAAAATGACCGTGACGGAATAATTCTGGTACACGGAGATACTCTCAGCACGGTTCTGGGAGCTCTTATGGGCAAATTCACCGGTCTCAAGGTCGGTCATGTCGAATCCGGGCTTCGCTCCTTCAATATTTTACAGCCGTTCCCGGAAGAGATGTTCCGGAAGATCACTTTCCGTCTTTCAGATGTGATGTTCTGTCCGGGAGACTGGGCTGTAAATAATCTGAAAAAATATAAAGGGATCAAGATCAATACAGAGATCAACACACTTTATGATTCGCTAAGCTTCGCGGGACCGTCAATAGATAAGATCAGAGATATTGAAATCCCGTCAGAAATATTTGCAATAGTCACTCTTCACAGGTTCGAAAATGTAAAAAATAAAGAAATACTTGAAAAGATCACCGGACTTCTCGAAATCATATCTCAAAAGATAAATCTGATCTTCATACTTCACCAGCTGACGGAGAAAAAACTGATCAGATACGGTCTTATGGATCGCTTGAAGTCAAATCCGAAAATTGAAATGCGGAAAAGATATGATTATTTCCGTTTTATAAAACTTATTACATATTCTGAGTTCGTAATATCGGACGGGGGCAGCAATCAGGAGGAATGCTCATACCTCGGTAAGCCTGTGCTGCTGTTCAGGAATGTGACAGAAAGAAATGAGGGAATCGGGTCAAACGCGGTACTTTCAAAATTTGATAGGAATATTATCTTAGAATTCGTCGCGAACTATAGTCAAAGAAAGCTCAGTCGTATGACTGCGGTCAAGAGCCCGTCCGCCACTATACTGGATTATTGCATTAATAATCATTACCATATAAATGATAAAAATGAAGAAATAAAGTCGAAATGAAGATTTTGATCTCGCTATATCTGAAAGACCTTCTCAGGAATAAAATGCTTGGTATCATGGTTATTCTTGTGCCGATCATTTTTTATCCGCTTATATACTGGGGGATCACTCAGTTTTTGATGATAAGATCGGGATTTGAGGAAAGCAGAGAAGTAACTCTGTATTATAGAATTGATGACCCCGGATTCTCACCGCTTAAAGATTCGATCACCGCAATCAGCAGTTTTGTACCGGTTGAAACAGCTGAACCTGAGACTGAGAAGAACGGAATTTCACTTATAGTAACAAGGCAGAACGACTTACCGAGATATGAAGTCTTTCTGGACAGTTCAAATGCCGTTCAGAAAAGTTTTTACGGCAGGCTTGAAGAAAAGCTTGTAGCTTATTATAAGACTGAGCTTGAAAAACTGATGGCCGATAAGAATTATCAGAAAGAATATTTTAAAGTTTACAACATCGAATCCGTAAATATTGAAGGACAGGATGAAACAGTCACTAAAATATTATCTTTTATAATTCCGCTAATGGCTGTTATCTCAATTATTTCTTCAGTAGCAGCAGCTTCTGTAGAGCTCGGATCGGGACATTCAGAGGATAAAACAACTGAAACGACCCTTACTATCCCTGCAGACAGAAAGGATGTGATACTTTCAAAGTTTTTCACTGTCGTTATTTACGGCATGCTGGCAGGCCTGGTGAATTTTATACTTCTTGTCACGATGATAATCGTAATATTCAAAAACATGATCGGACAGGTAGAAGCCGGACTTGCCGATTTTGACTGGGGGCTGATAATAAATTTCAGAAGTATCTCAATATCGTTCGTTTCTTTGATTCTGATTGCATTTTTTGTCTCTCTCATCTTTGTAACGGCAGCAGGTTTCGCTTCAAAAAGAAAAGACGGGAACATCATGGTTTCGCCTTTTACAGCCGTTATAACCTATCTCCCGCTCGTTATCGTAATACCGGCAATTGAACCGAATATTCTTATAGCCATGACCCCGGTACTTAATATAGCTTTTGCGCTTAAGCTCATTATTTCGAATGATCTGAACACGATCTTTATTGCTGAAGCTGTAGTTTTCTCTTTCATCTGGGTCGTTGTTATGTACAAGTTTTTGTTTCCTTTTCTGCTTGAAGAAGAAGTACTCCTAGGGTATTCGAACACTTCACTTATCAGAAAAATTAAAATAAAGATGGGCAAATGGAAGAAAAAATAACAATAAAGAACTTATGTAAAGAATTTTACGATCCGCAGAGAGGAATTGTAAAAGCAGTCGACAATGTAAGTTTTTCTGCATATAAAGGCGAAGTTTTCGGACTTTTAGGGCCTAACGGGGCCGGAAAAACAACAACTCTAAGAATGATGGCTACTTTGATGAAGCCCAATTCAGGTTATATACAGATCGCGGGCTATGATACTGAGGATGACCCGAGAAATGTAAGGAGATCGATCGGTTATATGTCTTCAAGCACAGCCTTGTATCCGCGATTGTCCCCTCGAGAGATCATTACTTATTTTGCCGAACTGAATGACTACCCTGAGAATGAAATACCGATGAGGGTTGAGAAGATAATAAAATATTTCGGGATCGGAGATTATGCCGATACTTATACCGAGAAGCTGTCAACAGGCATGAAGCAGATAACTTCCATAGCGAGGACAATAGTCCACGATCCGCCCGTGCTGATACTCGATGAACCGAGCAGCGGACTGGATGTTATAGTCGCCCAGAAAATACATAATTATATTAACGATCTGAAGAATGACGGCAAGACGATAATATTTTCCTCACACAACATGGGTGAAGTTGAAAAAATTTGCGACAGGATAGGAATAATCAATAACGGTAAGCTTCTAACTGTCGGTACAATTAATGAACTGAGGACGATATCATCCAAGTATTACATGGAAGAAATATTTATATATTTCGTAAATGAATTTGAAAAAAGAGTTGAAAATGCTTATTAGAACAAAAAAGATCCAGAAAATATCCATCCGGAAAAACATGACACCGCTGTCATTCGTGAAGGGAACTCCGGTTTTGCCTGTAGTTACAAAAAAAGATGTGGCTGACATTATTGATCTTCTGGAAGAATTGAAAGACGAAGCGGAATTCTACGATAATGAGGATTCCACCGAAACATAAATCTGACGGGAAATGTTTTTATGAAATGTGAAAACTTTGACAATATTGTTCTTCTTGATAAAATCGATTCGACAAATAATTATCTGAAAAAAAATTCGGTTTTGCTTCCCAGGGGAACCGTTGTGTTTGCCGGCGAACAGACATCGGGAAAAGGGCGTATGTCAAGAAAATGGTTTGGCGAGAAGGATAAAAGCATCGCATGCTCATTTCTTATAAAAGAAATCTGTGATAATGTTGACGCTGTAAGGCTATCATTTCTATTCTCGATCGCTGTAAAAGATACTTTAACAAAATATATAGACTACAAAAAAATATCACTCAAATGGCCGAATGACATTCTGGTTTCCGGGAAAAAGATCTGCGGGATATTATCCGAGTACAGCAAAGGATGTGTGATAATCGGAATAGGCATCAACGCTGCCGATTTTATTCCCCCTCAGGAGATCAGTCAGCCATGGACATCAATAGAATCAGAATCCGGGCTTAAGGTCAGTATAGCTCAACTTCAGAAAGTACTGGTTGAATCCGTTAACGCCGTTTTCAGCCGCTACTGCACAAACGAACTCAGCGATGTACCTTTTATTTGGTTCAGGGAAGCTGATATAATAAACAAGAATGTGACTGTTCTTTCAGGCAGCGTGATCGTCACAGGTGAAGTTAAATCTATAGACGACAAAGGTATTCTTAACATTCTTGACAGTAAAAACGGTGAAATCAAAAGTATAACTTTCGGAGACATTACCTATAATGATTAATTTTGACATGGCCAGAAAAGAAATGATCGAAAATCAGATAAAGAACAGGGGCATAATAGATAATAGAATACTGTCTGCTCTAAATGATATTCCCCGGCACATGTTCGTACCCGATGACAACATTGAACATTCATACGACGACTCGGCTTTACCAATCGGTTATGATCAGACAATATCACAGCCTTACATCGTGGCCCTGATGACCCAGCTTCTTCATCCGATGGAAAATGATGTGATCTTAGAGATCGGTACCGGATCGGGATACCAGGCTGCCGTGCTTAGCCGGCTGTGCAAACATGTTATTACCGTAGAGAAGATCAGTGAGCTTGTTTCAGCCGCGAGACAGAATCTGGCTAAACTCGATATAAGGAACGCTCAGGTCTATGTGGCTGACGGTACGCTGGGATGGAAGACAAATGCGCCGTATGACGGAATAATTGTTACAGCAGGCGCAAAAGATATTCCCTCAGCCCTTTTGTCACAGCTAAAATCAGGTGGCCGAATGATAATTCCTCTTGTTAAAGGAAAACATCATGTTCTGACAGTTGTCAGAATGGAAGAGGATCATTTTATCAAAGAAGAAATAATTGACTGCATTTTCGTTCCGCTGATAGGGAGAGGCGCATAATGGAAAAACCTAATATTATAAGAAGAATGTACGACTGGGTGCTTCACTGGGCAAATACAAAGTATGCACTACCCGCCCTTTTCATTCTGGCATTTGCCGAAAGTTCCTTTTTCCCGGTTCCTCCCGATGTTCTGCTCATAGCGATGGCAGTATCGGTACCATCTAAAGCTTTCAGATATGCTTTTGTATGCACAACCGGCTCAGTTCTTGGAGGAATGTTCGGTTATCTGATAGGATATGAATTGTGGTACAGCAGTTCAGGTGATTTTTCAGGATTTGCAAATGTATTCTTTAATTACATACCGGGTTTTACAGAAGAATTGTTCTTTAAAGTGAGTAAAATGTATGAAGATAACGCGTTCCTGGCAGTATTTACTGCCGGTTTTACGCCTATACCCTACAAAGTTTTTACTATTACCGGCGGAGTTTGTAAGATCAACTTTCTAACTTTTATTTTAGCCTCATCTGTCAGTCGTGCATTACGCTTTTTCCTTGTTGCCGCGATAATCTATAAATTCGGCGCGCCTATAAAGTCATGGATAGAAAAGTATTTCAATCTTGTTGCGGTAGCATTCACTGTTCTGCTGATCGCCGGATTTATTGCAATTAAATATTTGATGTAGCTAAGATCATCTATAGATCTGGCAAAACTTTATCAAAGACTTTAACGAATCTATGTATTTCTTCTTCTGTGATAATCAGGGGAGGAAGAAGTCTTAGGATATTTCCCTGGGTCATGTTCACAAAAATGTGCTCTTTCTCAAAGAGTCCCATTATTTTATCTTCATTCTTTAATATTTCAATTCCTATCATCAGCCCCATACCTGAAATTCTTCCAATTATATCAGGGTGTTTTTTCTTCAATTTACAAACTTCTTCTTTAAGCAATTCGCCCTTCAGCGTTACTGAATACATGAATTTTCTGGAATTTATCTGTTTAACTGTTGCCAATCCTGCCGCACATGCGACAGGATTACCTCCGAATGTCGATCCGTGTTCTCCAATAGTCAAATAATCGCAGAATTCTTTGTTCGCAAGAAGAGCACCCAGCGGAAGACCGCCCCCGATAGCTTTGGCTATAACGGCAAGATCAGGTTCGATCCCGTAATTCTCAAATGAAAGTAACTTCCCCGTTCTTCCCATTCCGGACTGGATCTCATCTATCATTAAAATAACTTTATATTTATCGGTTCTTTTCTTAAGTTCTTTTACAAAGTGCTCATCAGCGATATTTATTCCTCCCTGTCCCTGAATAAGTTCGATAAATACGCCTGCCGATTCAGAATTGATCATATCGAGATCTTTCATATTGTTAAACTCAAGCGTAAGAACTCCTGTCATGCCGGAATGGTTATAAACAGACGACTTGTCCGGAGCTGTAATAGAAGCTGATCCCAGAGTTCTGCCGTGAAAAGCGTTAGTAAATGTTATTATATTTTTCCTGCCATTATTTTTTCCGTACTTTTTTATGATCTTAAGACCCGCCTCAACGGCCTCGGTTCCCGAATTTGAGAAAAACACTTTTTCGGCAAAACTGTGTTCTATTAAATATTTTGCGAGCTTCCCGGCAGATTCTGTCTCAAAATAGTTTGAAAGATGATTGTGCTTTTTCAATTGTTCTACAACAGCTTTATTTACCTTTTTATTCCCGTAGCCTAATACATTTACACCGAGTCCGCTGAACATATCTAGATATTCACCATCTTTCACGTAAAGTGTTGAACCTTCGCCTCCGGTAATCACTTTATCTATTCGTTTATATACCGGGATAAAATATTTTTCGTATCTGGTCATATCATGATCCGCTTTAATTATCTGAATGATAAGCAAAAAAAATGATTATTTCAAAAATAATTTAAAATAAATCAAACTACATAGCGTTTACACTATCAAATGAAAAACAACCAAAAGGAGAACATCATGAAAAAACTTATTACTGCACTCGCACTAACAGCAGCTTTAGGGTTGAGCATCTTAGCTCAGCCGGCATCTGCTCCGGCGGATAAAAACTTTAAACCGGGATCCGGCCCAGGAATGGGAATGGAAAACTGTGACGGTATGGGACCGATGCATAAAGGAATGGGGAGAATGGACAAAAAATGCGGAAAAGGAATGAACAACGATGATTTTGACGGAAATGACCGCCACTTCGGACCGATGATGATCGAAAATCTCGATCTTTCAAAAGATCAGACGGACAAAATTCATCAGATAAAAATTAAATATGACAAAGCTGATATTGATCTGAGAGCAGAATTGAAAAAATTAAAGATCGACAAACATGAAGCAATGATCGAATTAAACTTTGAAAAGGCTAAAGAAGTGACGAAAAAAATGGCTGAAGTAAGAACGAAAACACAGATGGGGAACATTGACGAAATGAGCGAACTGACCAAAGTGTTATCTAAAGAACAGCTTGAAAAATTCAAAGATATGCACAAGAATCCGGGAATGATGAAACACAAAATGATGAATAAAGACAAATAAATTCTCTCTCACCTCCCGCATCAAAAAAAGGGCAGAAATATCTGCTCTTTTTTTTTATTCCGGAAAATTGATCATTATAGTTCCGAGTAGAATTAATAAATAACGGTAGTCTGGTTTTTCATAGGATTTGTTTTTAAAAAAAATAAGGGCGGAAAATACCGTTATTAAAGAACATAATTTTGCAAAATTCATCAGTGT
>CALMWI010000254.1 GCA_937873545.1 uncultured bacterium
AGAGAATCCCAAAAAAATGGATGCTAAAAATAGGGTAATGCAAGAAATATCAAGAATAGACAAAGAAATATCTAAGTTTAATGTAGTCGATACAGGACAGTTATTGGAAATAATGCTTTTTGATGAATTTTATACATCCGGAAATAATGGCGGAAGCTATTCTTCGTTAAAGCAAAGCACAACGGATATGTTCATATAATTTTCTTTTATTTGTGTTTGTAAGAACAGTTAAAAAAAATTATATTTAGACGGTTCGATTAAAACGGGTGATAGTGACCATGGCAAAAAAAACTGAAACGGATGTTGAATTAAAAGATTATTTGATATTTCTGCTCACTGGTGAGGATCAGTTCTCAATTGAAATGAAGACAGGTGAAGTAGTCTCGTCGTTCATGGACAACGATCTCAGGGATTTTAATTACTCACGCTTTAATGCAGAAAATATGTCGGCAGAAATGATCGGATCAGCTTTATACTCTCTTCCTGTTATGGCGGACAAACGCATCGTCCTGATATCTGATATCGATCAGGTCGGTGTTGAAATATATGAACTTCTTACAAGATTCATGAAGAAAAATATCGATTCAACGGTTCTGGTAATGACAGGCACAAAACCCGATAAAAGAAAAACATTTTTTAAAGACATTTCAGCAAATAAAAATGCACTTGTGCTTGAGTACAAAGAAAAGAACGAAAGAGAGATAATGCAGTGGGTTAAGAACTACATCTCCTCAAAAGGCTGCAGTGTTTCTTTAGAAAGCCTTCAGCTGCTCACGCTTTCGCTATCTACAAATCTGACTCAGGTCGCTTCTGAAGCTGATAAGCTGATCGAATACACTAAAGGCAAACCTATTACCGAAGATGCCGTCGAGAACGTACTTGGAATTTCTAAAGAATACAACATATTTAAACTTCAGAACGCGGTTGTAGAAAAAGATCTGAAAAAATCTTTTTTTATCTGCGATAATATTCTTAAGAACAAAAACAACAAGACGGACCCTATCGCAATAAATCTTTTTCTTTCAAGAATCTTCACATCGGCATTCGAGATAGGTTATCATGCAGTTACAAATAAGGTCACGGTAGATAAAGCTGCGTACGCGATAGGATACAACAACGCATGGAAAGATGCTGATATAGTCACTTGCGCAAAAAAATACAGGGTCACTGAACTGATAAGATGTCAGAGGTATTTTCTTGAATGCGACATAAAGCTCAAATCCGGTTATCAGGATCCCGGAACATCTGTTCTTCTGCTTCTTGAGAAACTTATACTTCACGCCGATGATAAGGAATGCGGCTATCTTTCATATTTCAATGATCTCAGAAAATAAGGCTCAGTTATGAAATGTCCTAAATGTTCCAAAAGCGACAGCAAAGTTGTTGACTCAAGGGTTGTCAGAGATGACACAGCAATAAGAAGAAGAAGAGAATGTACGGACTGCGGTTACAGATTTACAACCTATGAATATATTGAAAAGATCGAGCTTATGGTCGAAAAACATGACGGAACAGTTGAAGAATTCGAAAGGGATAAGGTCAAGAACGGTATAATGATAGCCTGCAGAAAAAGGCAGATAACTCCCGAAAAGATCGAGACCATGGTCAATGAGATATATAACGACCTGATCACAAAAAGCGACAATTCAGGCACGGTTAAGACATCTCAGATCGGAGAGCTCGTTATGGAAAAACTCAAAAACACTGATGAGGTAGCTTACATCAGATTCGCATCAGTTTACAGAAAGTTCAAAGATGTGAAGGAATTCATGTCGGAACTTCAGAATATAATCAAATAATCTATGTTACCATATTATATAAAATACACTATCAAATGCTTAACGGATCTGTTTTTCCCTCCATCATGTATGATATGCGGGGAATATCTGAACAGCGAAATGTATATCTGCGAAGATTGCCTTAAAAACCTAGAACTCCATAAAAATGAGAGTAAAACATCACTTTCTGTATTCGCTTACAACAGTTCTATTAAGCTGCTAATCCACGAACTTAAATACAATAACAGACCTGAAATCGGATACATTCTGGGAAAAGAAATGGGAAAAAGACTTAAAGAATATCTGATTACCGAAAATGCTGTGCTTATCCCTGTCCCGCTTCATAAAAAAAGGCTTAGGAAAAGAGGGTACAATCAGAGCGAAAAGATCTGCGAAGGATTATCAGAAGTAACAGGGATAAAGGTTAATAAAGATCTTCTTTTTAGAAGGATCAATAATATATCTCAGACAAAGCTCAACGCACACAACCGTGCCGAAAATGTAAAGGGCATATTTTCTTTCTCTGGATATGAATTAGATAAAGAGACTCATATTATTCTTGTAGATGATCTTATTACGACCGGAGCAACTTCTAAAGAAGCTTCATCGGTCCTTAAAAACAACGGATTCGGCAATTTTTTTGCCATGAGCGTGGCGACAAGTACAAAATAGTTGTATTATGTTAAAATTATAAGAAGCCAGGCTTTGGCATCTTCCCATGGGATTATTTTGATCTTGTATTTATACTTTTTTTGTTCACCGCTTTTTTCTTTAAATACGAACTCCCCCGCACCTTTATCCAAAAGATAAAGCTGTTCCAATGCTTCCGGTTCCGGGAATGACTTGTTCGGATCGGCAAGAAGAATATCTATCTTCTTGCCGATCAATTCAGATCTGTGATACCCGAATGTTTCTTCAACTCCCTCATTAGCTTCCGCTATTTTGGCCGTGTAAGGATCAATTATAAAAACAGTTTCGGTTATCTGGTGGAAGATCGTTCTGAACTTGGTTTCTGATATGATCAGTTCTTTCTCGTATCTTCTTTTCTTTTTGTTCTCTTCGGCCTTTTCCAGCGCCGTTTCTATTGCAGGTATCAGTTTTTCGAGTTTTGATTTAAAAATGTAGTCAACCGCGCCGTATTTTAGAGTATCTATCGCAATTTCCTCATTTATTGTTCCCGAGAGTATAATTGTCGGAATGTCGGGATTGATCTCTCTTGCTATATAAAGGACACCGTAACCGTCTATATCCGGGAGATTAAAATCGGCTAGTATAAGATCGAACTTCATTGTCTTCAAAGCTATTCTGAAATCATTCTTGTTCTGGACGTGGAAAAGGTTGATCTTTATCTCATCGCCTTTCAGGGCCTCTCTGATCAGCTCAACATCCAGTTCGTCATCTTCGAGGTATAGAACGGAAATTTTCTTCATATACACATCCCACCTTTGACCTGAGTGAATCAGAACATAAAACCTTATGAACTATCATATTATTTATGTACTGAATATTATTAAAGTACAGCTGCAATATAATCAAAAAACCGGACTAAATCAAATGATTTATAGCATCTATTGGTAAATTTATTTGTTATATTTTTCTGCGATCAATATTATTATCTGCTTTACTGTCGGATCAATTATCTTATAATATATGGTGTTGCCTTTTTTTACGCCTTCTATTATCTTGTTCTTTTTCAATACGGCAAGCTGCTGGGAAACTATGGGCTGATCCTCTTCAACGCAATCTACGAGACCTTTTACGATACATTTTTTCATTTCTATCGCCAGAAGAAGTTTAAGTCTTACAATATGACCTATCGCCTTTAAAACTACAGCTTCATCTCTAAGGTATTCGTTACAATGTTTCTCAGGCATGTCACTAAGCTTCGAGCTCATGAAGTTTCTCCTTTAATTTATTAATTTCCGTCATTATCCTGTCGGATATTTTTTTCCAGGTTTCGGGAATGTTCTCCATTTCAAAATACTCATCGAAATATATCGGTTCGCCAATAATAACTCTGATCTTATTTCCGAATTTCGGGATAGTTTTTCCGACCGGAAGCATATTTCTTAATCCTTCATGATAACAGGGTATGACCTTAACGCGGCTTTCATATATCCTTTTGCCCACTCCAGCTTTTCCAGCAAGAAGTTCACCTGATCTGCTCCTTGTCCCTTCGGGAAATATATGAACTATATTTCCTTCCTTAAGCTTCTGGGTTACAACTTTCTGTGCGAACTGATCAATTCCTTTTCCCCGTTCAAGCGGTATGCATTTCACATGGTCCATATACCACGCAAGCAGAGTATTTTTGTAGAAATTACCATATTCGGGCGTATGATAAGGAAGGTATCTGTATGAGATGAGAGATTTCTTTAAAAACAGAGTACAGTCTATGAATCCTGAATCGAAGATAGTCGTATGATTTGAAGCAAAAATATAAGGAGCGCTTTCCTTCATAATAATTTCTTTACCGTAAAATCTGCTTCTGTTTAGAACATACATTATTATCCAGACGAACAAAGTTGTCATAAAAGTAAGAATTTTGGAAATCAGCTTAAAAACGAAGGTCTCTTCAGGAACTTTCCATTGATCAACTACATTTTTCTTTTCTTCTTCAGTCATTCCGTATATCTTAATTATTTAACAATATAAGCAAAACAGAACCCAAAATGGATTCTGCTAAGTAAATTTATTGCTATATATGATATTAGTCAAGTTTTTATTTTATCAAATACTAAAATGATTTTATGATTGCTTTATTGCGGATTTGAACTTAAAATACAGCATGATCCGAAAACATGGGCGCATATTGCTTTTTTTAATCATTCTGACTTCAGGGATTATGTATTCCAGAAATAATTTCTCCATTTCTGCTTACGGCGATAAAATATATGTTCTCGACGGATTCGGGAAGGAATTGTATATCTACAGTAAAACAAATGTTCTTGTGAGTAAGATCGCACTAAAAAACATATCGCCTTCGGGATTTTTTGATTTTTTTATCCGGTACGACGATTTTATTTCGTACCTTGTTGATTCTGAAAAAGGAATCATATTTATTCTTGATGAGGATTATGATTTAAAAAAGCGTTCCGACATTGTTGATTCACACGGCATAAGAATATATAAAAAAGTTTTACCGACAGGCTATAATTCTGTTCTTATCGCATCATACGAAAAGAGAAATATATACTCTCTTAAGAACAACATTCTGAAAGAGATCCTATCCTTTGATAATGAGTTTACAGAAATTTATTTTAGAGAAAATGAGCTGTATGTTCTTTTCGGATCTGAATACTCGGTTTATTCGACAGAAGGAGTTTATATAGGAAGCGGATCCGCCCGTTCCGATAAAAATTCCGGCTCATTCTTTACGAAAGATTCTCTTAGTATAGAAGGTACTGTTTATTTCTTCGATCCGGACAGTTTAAAACTTAGATCGGCCGGGAAATGATTAAAGCTCTTGTTCTTTACGGGAACGGAACGGATTATACCGTAGCCTTCGATGGAAATGAGACTGTTGCCCACCTTAAAGGCAAACTGCTGCACACGACAAAGAGATCTCATCATCCAGTCTGCCCGGGAGATTATGTCAGACTGGAAAAGGAAGGTGCGGAGTACATAATGGCTGAAGTTCTTCCCAGGATCAACAGGATCTCAAGGCCGGCCAATTACGGGATCAGAAAAGAACAGCTGATCGCATCGAATATTGACTATCTGCTTCTTGTGACCTCCGTATTTTCACACAAGCTGAATACCGGCTTTCTCGACAGGATACTTGCTTTCAGCAACATGCAGCAGATAGACACAAAGATAATAGTCAATAAAATAGACTACGGTCTGACTGATGAAGAGATTTATTATATTGACGGTTATCGAAAGATCGGATACGATGTTATTGAAACTTCTGTTGAAAAAAACATAAATATAGAAAAAATAAACGAAATCACACAAGGTAGGATAACGGCATTCATAGGCAACTCGGGCGTAGGAAAATCCTCCATTTTAAATTCGCTGGACCCTTCCATCGGAAGAAAGGTCTGTGAAACCTCCTCATATTCGCTTAAAGGTAAACATACGACCAAACAGGCCCGGCTTTACCCTCTTTCCAACGGAGGTTTCATTCTCGACACGCCCGGGATAAGGGAATTCGGTATGTGGAACATGGATTTTGAAGAACTGAAGAATTTTTTTCCCGAGATATATGCGCTCAGCATTAAATGCAAATACCCCAACTGCCTTCATGTAAATGAACCGGGATGCGCAGTGATTGACGCCGCGAATGAAGGATCGATACCCGAATTCAGGTATGAGAACTATCTTAAAATTTTTAAGACGCTATACGATAACCGGAACATTTATTTTAAAAAAGACAAATAAATTTTATTCTTCTTTTTTTGCTTTTGCAGGTTTTTTCTCCGCAGGAGCAGCTTTCTTTTCAACCGCAGCTTTCTTTTCAGCTGCCGGTTTTTTATCTGTCGAAGCTTTCTTTTCTGCAGTCGCAACTGCTTTGGCGTCTGCCAGTTTTTTTATCGAATCGCTTTTTGGCGCATTTATCTTGTTCGGATCAGGCTGTGAAAGCGGGTTTGTCGGATGCTTTGCTTTTAACCTTGTGTTTCCTGAAGATCCTCTGAATATTTTCCCTTTTCTAGTTTTCTTATCGCCTCTGCCCATTTGTTTCTCCTTAATTTCAATTTTTTTTAATTTGGATGGAATATAAACCAATTTGTATTTTGTTTCCACTAAAATTTAATTAATTATGTATCCTTTTTTATTTGATCTGATTTTCTCATCTTCTCTAACGGGAGCAGAAGTTTATAGTATAGATATGATGAGAGTATGTAAAATATCATCGTAAATGCAAATGGAAGCTCATAACCGAAATTCTCGATGAAATAGCCGCCGATGTTGGCTGTTATACCCCATGTAAAAAGCCATGCCAGAGACAGCAGACCGCTCGTTATAGACCTGTCATCGGGATGGACAGCCTCCATAGAAAAATTTGATGAAATAGGCGCTGACATATTCATTAAAGCGTTCCTAATCAGAAAAGCAGCAATTGCAAGCGGCAGATAATAAGACAGTCCCAATATGAACAGGAAAGGAAGCGAAATTATCTGTGACAGTATAACGGAAAGTATCATTCCGAATCTTCTTGCAAGCATGGGCGCGAGCAGGGCTCCGCCTATAGTGAAAAGCTGTGCCAGAGCGAAGAGCATCCCGATATTATTCGCATCCAGACTGAACCTTGTTTTGAAGTAAAGATTGAGAAAAGGTATCGTCATCCCCGCTCCTAGACCGACCATCATCGGCGGGATGGCAAGGTAAGCAATCAACTTTTTCGGCGTTTTCAGTTTTAAATTAAATCTCGTTTCATCCTTAGCGTCGCCTGTAAGCGAAATATGCTTTACTTTTATTTTTGAATAAAAATACAGCGATACTAGCGCTATTAAGAGATGTATAAATATGGCATATTTGTATCCTGAAGCAGGATTAATATCCATTTTGATCATGAGATCGGGAAGATTTCCGGCTACAAGATTTCCCGTGATTCCGGACAATAACGCTATCGCGTGATTGATCGAGAAAAGATGCGTTCTCTCAAGCTCTCCGCTGCTCTGCATCAGAAGCGGTCCCCCGATGACGGAACTGAAAGCTCCCGCAAATCCGGATATTGCTATCCCGACCATTATCATCTGCATTGTCTGTGCCTGTATCGCAACCGCATATCCGACCGACATTGCGACAGGGACTATCAGTATTATCGGCCTTATCGATATTCTTTTCACAAGATATGCGGCGGGAAATATCATCAGCACTGTAGCGTAAGTCCCGACTGAAAGAACATGCCCTATGGTGCCTTCGCCTTTACCCGACTCCTTTAAATAGAGATTAAACAGAAGGCTGAATCCCGTAAATCCGAATCCCGCGAAAAAATTTCCGATCAGAAAGTTCCATGCATCTTTCCTGATGAATTTTGTTATGTGCAGATATTCCTGAGCTATTCTTTTCATAATCAATTCAATTTTAAGTTCAGCGTATCATCCTTCTGCGGTTCGTTTTTTATTTTATCATCCGGAATTATGGGAATCAGCCGGTTATATCTTAGCGACATGCTTTTTCTTCGTGAAAAATTTTTAACATTATATTTGAGAGGATTAGGCAGAATTGTTATAAGCTTCGCTACTTCATCGCGGGACATTCTTATAGCGTGTTTATTGAAATGATGAACTGAAGCGGCCTCTATGCCAAAAATACCGTGACCCCATTCAACATTGTTAAGATAAAGTTCAAGTATCCTATCCTTACTGATTATCAGGTCGAATTCAAGCGAAATTATAACTTCTGCGTATTTCCTTACCAGAAACTTATCAGGCACTAGAAGAAGTGTCTTGACAAGCTGCTGCGTAAGCGTGCTGCCGCCGTATTTATTGTATCCGGCTTTCTCGTTCCGCTTTCTGGCGGACAGTATGGCATCAATATCTATCCCCCAGTGATTGTAAAAATTCCCGTCCTCCAGTCTTACCAGCATCGATGCCGTTCCCTTAGGCAGCTTCTTTAAAGGGACGAAATCATTCTGTCGGATCTCCTCACCTGCAAAAACCTTTCTGTAAAGCATAAAAGACGAATAGGGCGGATTCACGAATTTATATAAAACGGCGAAGAACAAACCGCCGAAAATTATTACTACATGAAAAACCGCAAGAGCCCATACCAGCCAGATAAGGCATTTCTTCCAAAAGGACATTTTAGCCCTGTATGTTTCTACAGGATATTTT
>CALMWI010000255.1 GCA_937873545.1 uncultured bacterium
TTATCTTGTCTATGTTGGAACTTATTGTATATCTGTAAGATAATGTGTCGGTGGTTTTTTCGCGGCAGAGCTTGTCTTCCGTAAATTCCTTAGCATCCCTGTTATAAAAATTTATTCCGCTGTAAGATATAAAAGCGGCCTTATCAATATCATTTTTCAATAGAACCGGATCGTATTTTTTAAACAGCAGATCAAGATCGGCAGAAGAATTATCAATTATTGCGAATTCCGAGACGGAGTCTTTTTTTATAAAACCGCGTGAAAAACGGCCTTCCTTATTCGTATAGAAAACGGGGATTGCATTTTCAGCATTAATTTTTTCTACAAAGACCAGATCGCCCTTCTTTAAGGTCGCCGCCGCCGCGCCGTTTAAAGAACTGTCAATGTAAACTACCTGTATTTCGTTTTTTATCCAGTGCGGGTTATTTTTTTTGTCAAACTCTTCGGACCTGATATTTTTCTTTGATTCTTTGAACGACCTTCCGAAAAACTTGGAATCGTTTAAAACTGACGGTCTGACCCATCCCTCAATAATACCGTGGAATTTATCAAGAACACGGATCTTCATAAAGCTGTCACCCTCAGACTGCCCGGCATACTCGACGAACGTCTCGGCGTCTAGGGTATAAACCGCATCAGCGTTGTTCTTCGGTTCGCTGTACATGAACTCTCCTGATCTCAGCACCTGATAAAAAACAGCTTCAGTCGAATCTGTTCTAAAATTGTTGTAGGTCTGCCCGGTTCTATCATCGGCAAGACTTTTTCTCATACCGCCCGGGCTTTGAGCAAAAGCCCCGCATAATAATAAAATTGTTAGTAGTAAGAGCGTTTTCTGAAAGATTTTATTCATTTTGAAACTCCCGAAATTTTAAAAAGAACACATGTTATTTCACAACCCAAGATAAGTCAAATATAAAGAAAAATCATCACAAAAATAAAAAATAATTTGATTTGCAATTTATGAAGTAACATACTATATTAAGCTTTGTCTTGTATGCCCTAGGGCTTACGAGGCTTAAAAATATGAGAGAGAATGAATTAAAATAAAAGATGGAGTCAGTTATGAAAAGAAGAATCGTCGTTATGATGATCGCCCTGTTCACAACAATTTTGTTTTCACAAACGACAGGAAAGATCAAGGGTATAGTCCTTGATGAGAGCGGCGACCCCCTGCCGGGTGCTAACATTGTTGTTGTAGGTACCACATGGGGTGCGGAAGCCGATGAGGACGGCTATTACTACATCATTGGTGTAAGGGCCGGAGCCTATACCCTTAAAGCGGAATTCGTGGGATATTCGCCTAAAGAGGTCAAAGATGTCAAAGTCAGAGTAGGTCTGACAACTACACAGGATTTTAAACTTTCTTCGCAGGAGATCGAGCTTGAAGGTCTTACTGCCGAAGTTGATTTTACCGAAGTGAAAGTTGCAAAAGATATAACAACATCTGCTAGAACAGTCGATATGGGGAATATTGAGACACTTGCAGTAACTGAAGTAGATGATGTTCTTAAAGGAACAGCCGGTATTAAAACTGACGCTGACGGCGAAATGCACTTTAGAGGCGGAAGGGCCGGTGAGGTGAATTATGTTATAGACGGTATTTCTGTCGGCGACCCGACAGGCGCAAAATCAAATCCCGTCGAGATCAACTTCGCGAACGTTGAGGCTTTTAATATTCAGAAAGGTATTCCGGACGCTGAGTACGGAGATGCTCTTTCAGGAAGCGTTAACATCGTTATGAAAGTCGGTGACCAGGAAAAAACTTCAGGACATGTTAAATATTCGACAGATTCATTTTTCGGCGAAAACAAACTTGACTATAACAGAGGCGAATTCAGCTTAAGCGGACCGATACCGCTTCCTATGAAAGGCCTTAAACCGACATATTACCTTGCGACAGACTTTACAACGCAGAACGGTTTCGGAAGATCTTACAGAGAGCTCGGCGATCGTGAAGGCGATTATTACGAATTCGGAGACTACGATCTTACCGGATTCGGGTTCGATGTCCCGCAGGGAAGAGAAAATAATTTCAATATTATCTTTAAAACAGCTTATGATATAAACGAGACAATGAAACTAAGTACATCTTTCACAAAGTCAAGAACCCACAACTATGATTTTGACTGGCTGTACAGATACACTCCCGAAACGGTTAATGAGCAGGTAACAGATGTTACGGTGTTCAACCTCAACTGGAAACATACGCTTAATCAGCAGAGTTATTACGACCTGATCTTCTCTTACTATAACAGAGAATACGAGAGTCTGCCGGGCGGAAAGAAACCGGATGAGTTCGTTTATAGAGATTCATTAGATTTTTTCAGCATTCAGTCAAATGACATTATAAGCAACGGAGTAAGGGACGGCGGAGACGCCGAAGGCTATCAGGACTTTAACTATAACGGTTATTTTGACAGAGAAACATTTACAGATGCAAACGGGAACGGAAATTATGATCAGGGCGAGTCTTATGTTGATGCCAACGGAAATGGATATTATGACGGGGACTACCTTTATGATTCGAACGGTAATAACGCATGGGATTACTGGGAAAGAGGAACATCATACACAGGATTCAACGGGGACTGCCTGACAACAGAAATTGTTGAAGGATATACCGATAACAATCTTAGCGGTCACTACGATAAAGATATTTATAATGCTTCCAATGATGAGCCTTTCGTGGACGGAGATATGTTCAACGATGTGGGAGAACCTTTCGTTGATCAGAGAAGATTCTATATTTCTTACGGAAGCCTGTACGAGGAAGCTAATACTTACTG
>CALMWI010000256.1 GCA_937873545.1 uncultured bacterium
CCCCCATGCTGTTGAGGCGATCGAGACTTGCGCTCCCTGAAGAGGGTTATTCTGACTGTCGGTGATTTGTCCTTTTATCTTACCCGTCGTCTGAGGGAAAACGCTAATAGAGAACGCTAATAGAAACAACAGCACTGATCTTTTCATGGTTTACTCCCCTGATTTGAAATTTTTATTTTCATCTTTTAAATTTACTTATCATTTGCAAAAAAACAAATATAAAAATTGTTTGATTTGTCCTGATTAATTGTGTTAATTATACATTATACTTAAAGGGAGTGGGATTTTATGAACGACGAAGACAAAAAACTGCTGACAATATCTGCCGTAATGGCCGTATTACTGATAATAAGCATTTTTATGATGGCTGGAGGGTTGAGCAGAACTGTTATTACCGGCACTAAGAATGATAAAGGCAGGGTCGAGATCAAAATAAGCGATTATTCAATAATAATAATACCCGGCGGAACACTTTCTTTTGCTCCGGTGACTAATGCCCGCTATTATACCGACACTACTGCTGAAAAAACCCTGATATCTTATGTTATAATCTATACGACCAAGGAAGAATTTAAATTTGACGGAAAAAGAGCCGATTATAGCGACGAGGAAAAGAGAAATTTCTTTAACAACCTCGATTTCTTCCTCTCCGATCCCGAGCAGAAAGAATTCAAAAAAACATTCAGCAAAGTCGGATTTACAGGAATTACGGGTATCATTTTTTTTGCCGTTTCATTATTTTATATCATCCCGAAAAGAAAGATAATTATTCAGACTATTACAAGCGAAGCTAAGAAGATCGATTTTCAGAAGATCGTGAAAGATTTTAAACAAAAAACTGTAAAAGCAAAAAGCACTGTCAAAAAAGAAACAAAACCGGTTAAAAGCAAAGAACCAAAAGTTTATGAGCTTGAACCTGAAGTATCTAGAACACTAAGGGTGCTGATACCGGCATTTATTGGAAATCTGAAATATGACATTAATACTTACAAACTCCCTGAAACTGATGAGATCATGCTTGCATGCACATCGAATCAGAAAACGGAATTTGAACAAAAATACGGAAATCAGTGCAAATATCTGATCTGCGATAACCCAAAAAGCGTGACTGAAATACTACCGAAAACAGCTGACTGGCTAAAAGATTTTATCGGATATCTGTTTATCCAGACATCGGATCTGCCCGAGCCTGCGAAACCTGTAGTGACGAAAATGTTTAAAGATCACAGGGATAAGGACTGCGCATGCACTTTTTTATCCAAAGAAACTTACGACAGAAAAATACCGACCGGGAAGCTGATAAGGAGCGTAGCCAATAAAATAATTAAAATATCTGAATTCGAAGAGCAGGCTGGTCCTTCTGAACAGACTTCCGAAGTCTACGCAGGACTTTTCTGTTTCAACACAAAAAATCTTGTTAAAGAATTTGAAAAGATCAGCGCGAAAGGGTCTGGACCGGGAGTACCGCTAACAAGAATTGTTGAGCAGTATTACAAAAACGGCTACAGAGTTAATTCCTACACACTTTCTGCGCAGGGAGCTCCTCCTGTTCAGCCTGTCAGTGCTTCCGATCAGTTTAGAAAAAGACCTGAAGAAGAGGTTAAATCGACTGCTCTCATCATTCTGTCTGTCGAACATCCGTCCGCAGACTCTGCAAAAAGAGCGTACGATAAGGCTGCATCAGGGAACAATTTTGACAAAGTCTGCGTGATCACAGACAGAAATTCTGCCGACGAATTTACAGCGCAGTTCGGAGATTCTGCTGAGATATTTTATTCTGAACCCGGGCTTGGAGACGGCTATGATGTTCTCAAAACTGAAGGCACCTTCAAAGCCTATAAAGGCAACATTTTATTTATTCCTGAGAACAATACAGAAATATCTTCAGAACTGATAACGCAGCTGATAACGGAACATTACAGAAAAGAAAATACATGCACATATTTGACAATATCCGAAAATAATATCCTCTGCTGTGTAAGCTCGGATTACTTTATGTATGCGGCAAAAAGAATAATCAAGGATGATGAAACCAAGAAATATTATCTTTCACAAATAACCTCGATCTTGGTAAACGACAAAAAAAGAGTTCAGGATTTAAACAGTTAAATTAATCTTAGGGAGGTTCCATCATGTTTAGGAATTTATTTGCTTCATTTGTTTTTATCGTTTCATTATGCCTTTTTTCTCAGTCTTTTTCAGAAATAACATATAAAGAGCTCACTGCTGCTAAACAGCTTTATGACAGCGGAAACACAGAA
>CALMWI010000257.1 GCA_937873545.1 uncultured bacterium
GACTATCTGGAAATAGGCTTCATCGAAATCACTTTTTAATTCTACCGCTTCGTATAGAAGCTCAAGAGCATCATCATATTCTTCATCTTTTTTCAGGTTTAAAGCTTCATTATAAAGCGCGATATGCTGTGATTTCGACATTACTTCGCATGATGCGAGGTCTTTTTTCAGTCTTCCGATATCAGACCATGTTGACATATACTCTTCGTAAAGTTTGTTATACTGAGCTTTAGTTATCTGGCCTGACATCTCAGCTCTTACCTTTTCAAATCTTTCAGACTTGCTGTTTAGTTCGTCTTTAATTGCGCTGCATTTGTCTTCTTCTGCAGCCTGTTCTTCTTTTGGAGGAAGCTGAATTGTTTTCTTTTCTTCCTCGTCCTCATATTCGTCATATGTATAGACCACCTGAACCGGTTCAGTTTCAATAACTCCAGCCTTAATATTCGCAATAGTTTTCTTTAGTTTTTCGATACGGGCGGTATATTTGTCAATATCCATATTCGATTTAAAAATATCCTTTTCAAACGATGTTATTTTAGCTTGATACTCTTTTGATTCGAATTTGTAATCTTTGATTTTTTCCTCAATAGTCGATATATAATCGCTGAATCTTCTGGTTTCCTCGTCTTCTCCGGCCCTCTTTTTCACTTTCAGATCCTCGATCGTTCTTCCGGATTCGTATTTATTAAGCTCAAGTAAAGATTTTTTCTGCTCAAGTTCGGTGATTTCTCTGTTTGTGCTGACGATCAAGTTCTGCATAAGGCTGATCTGAGTGTCCGTCTCAGATATTGCGTTAATGTATTCCGCTTTTCTTTTTTCAAACTCCTGAACAAAAAATTCCATGGACCCGGTATCTTCGATCCGCACCCATCCTGTTCGGTATTCCTCAAGAATACTGTTGTATATCTGTACGAAATAGAAATTACCGCGCTGTCTTTTGACTTCAAGCTTGAGACCAAGATAAATCTCATATTTGAAATCGCTCTCGGGAAGAGGATCAAAATACAGTTTTGCAACATCTTTTATGATCCAAGAAGTTGTGTTAAGATCAACATCTTTGATCTCTTTTTCCTTGTTCTTTGCGTCATAATCTTCACCGTAATAAATATCGACCATGTCTTTTGTTGTAAAAACCTGTGTTTTATTTATCCAGCCTTCAACTGATGAATTTTCTCCAACAAAAGCCCTGACTTTTAAAAGCTTGCCGTCCCTGTCGAGGAGCTGAACAAAAACTTTGCTGTCAAGAGAAGTGAGAGGCTCCTGCAGATCGGGTTCCTTGTACAGAAATATCTTATCTACCTTGATCCTGACGAATTCTACCATATCCTGATTTATCTTTACAGTATGACAGGTCTTGCCATACTGGTCAGTTACTTCTTTTGCGTTCAAGGCTGATATAATTAAAATTGCAAATACCAGGATCAGATTTTTTATAGTTGTATTCTTTTTCATAAATCTCTAAGCCGAAAAGCCTGACCTCCACCTTTATTATTCACAGGGTTCAAATATATTATCAAAAAACTTATTATGCAATTTAAAATTCTTCAATATTCATACAGCCTGATCAGTTCTATTGTTTTCAGCATGTCATCAGGTACGGGACATTCAAAGGACATTCTCTTCTTGAGAACGGGATGGAAAAATTCGAGCTTTCTTGCGTGTAGAGCCTGACGGTTAAGTTGTTTAAGCATGTCATTAAGCCTGACGGTCTGGTTTTTAGGAAGATTTATAAGTTTTAAATTGTCGCCGCCATATGTTTTATCTCCGAACAATGGATTGCCGATATGTTTCATATGAGCCCTTATCTGGTGCGTTCTGCCTGTTTCGAGGTTGAATTTCACGACCGAGAATTTCCTGAATTCCTCGATCGTTTCATAATTCGTCACAGCTTTTTTACCATCAAATTT
>CALMWI010000258.1 GCA_937873545.1 uncultured bacterium
TCAACTGCCGCTGTATCCGCGTAGTTAGGATCCTGATCCAGTGAAGTATGAAAATTTTCGTTTACTATATAAGCAAGAGTGAGCTTAAGAGAATCTCCATACGCGAATTTCCATACCTTTTTATTAATAAAATCATCGGGAAGGCTAAGTGAATCACTATCAGAATCAAATGCAACATTGACATAACTTTCATTACCCAAAGGGCCGAATGACAGAACAAATCTTTCATCTGTTCCGTTAGCTATGTCGTTAAGGTCAGGTACAGATCCTTCAATTATATCAGATGAAAATCCCGGCTGTCCGAGAGTTTCCGGAGTAGTGTATTTCTGCCATTTATCCGCTTGAGGTATCGGCGTTCCGTTAGCCTGTGTGTTCATTCCGAGGTAAACTTCTCTGATGCTGGTCTGATTATGGTCAAACTCATCGTTGGACATTACCATATATCTGCCTTTATCTCCTAGAGGAGTGCCCTCGGTTCTGCCACCGAATGCAGGTTCGGTCGAGTACCATAACAGATTGTCATAGTTCGTATCATCATAGCCTTTTTGCTTTAAAGTAAGATCAAACTGCCAGTCAGAATGCATCCCTGTCTGCCAGCGCGGTCCCCAGTCAAGGCTTTCGCTATCCCAACCGGAATTATATAAATTGAATGAATATCTCAGGTTCGGATTAGGATTGCGCAATACTCTTATTGAGAATATACCCGTAGCTCCGTCAAGAAGGCTGCCCGCTCCGGGTTCGCCCGTTAAAGCCCATCCGGTATCATCAGTGAAATATTCTCTTCCATCATTGTCGGCTGACCATATCAGGTTCATATCAACAGATTTACTCTCACCGGTTGCGGGATCAATATAACCGTTCCATTTTTCAATAAATCCGCATAGATCGTCCATGTGTCCCCATGGGTGAACATTTTTATTCTTTACATCCGAGTCAACATAAAGTCCCATAAAAAAATCGTAAATGTCTTTTTTATCTTTATTTCTGTTATAAATGGTATAGTCAACGATAATAAATTTTTTCGCGTAGTCATAAGGCCATGCATAGCTTACCTGCTTAACTTCAATACCAAGGGGGACATGCCCCCTGTTATCGAAAAAATCCCATGTATCGTGATCGGTTCCCTTGTCAGTGTATCTGGTATTAAACTGCTCATAGGCTGTAGCTTTCGGATCATAAACCTCCTCGAATAAGCAGCTTAACCGGCCTTCAACAACAGAGGTTTCTTTTATCCTACCCATTTTTATTCCTGAAGGTTCATCATCGAAATAATAGGGTTGAATTTCTCCGCTGTATCCTGAAGAACCGTCCATTGCTGTGCTTACAAGCGGTCCCTGAAATAAAGTTGATGGGAAATTATTCACCATCACTGATGCTGATTCAAGGTACCCGCCGAACCACAACGCTGCGACCCACAGATAATCGATCCCTGATCCACCGGGTAATTCACCGCTCGACGCTGTCTTTCCAGTGCACGGGTCAAGTGCGCCTGTCCACGGTTCTCCGAACCAGCCTGTATTGCTGACATTTAACCAGAATAAACCGGCGCGGTGGACACGGTTTTCTACATATGGGGTGTAGGTTCTTTTTTCAGTATCGGATTTTGAAATATCCAAATCTTGCTTTAATAATTTAAAACCTGAACGAGGATTCATACCAAAAAGCATAGCCGTTAAAATTAAAAATATTAAATGCGATCTCATAGGGTTACCTGATGCTCAAAACAACACGCATGCCGTAAAAATAACCGCTGTTCAGATTGTAGCAGTTACGATAAGTCGTTCTGATATTATAAGCCGCGCTGTAAAAATTACCGCCTCTGAGAACTTTATCCGCCCCGTCTTCAGGGCCGGACGGATCGACAAGAAAGCTGGATCCCGTCGGGTAGAAACCGTACCAGTCATTGCACCATTCCCATGCATTTCCGGCCATGTCGCATAATCCGAGCTGTGAATCTCCTGCGGATGAATAAGAGCCTGCGTCGGTCGTGCGTCCGACAGCGTTCTGATAGTTGCATAAAGTATTATCTGGAATCGCGTCGCCCCATGGGTAAGTTCTTCTGTCGTTATATTTTGCCGCATATTCCCATTCCGCCTCGGTCGGCAGTCTGAAACCTGTTCCGTCCATATCGCACTTCCAAGTGCTTTGGTCATATAGTTCGCTTACATTCATCTGTTTAGATATCATGTTGCAGTAAAATGCCGCCCCCCACCATGTGAGTTCAACAACAGGCCTGTTCTCTTTTCCGGGATCCGCTTTGAAAATGGTTCCGTCGAAAAACTCCTCGCAGTCGGAGTCGTCAAGGTCAAGCAGTTCCTTTTG
>CALMWI010000259.1 GCA_937873545.1 uncultured bacterium
TCAGTATAGCATAAATATGAGCCTTTGGGATCATGGAATATGAATTTGAACCGTCAGAAGTTATCATGTTCTTTTCCATATCAAGAGCGCTCAGAACCAGAGTTCTGGAAGAGAGGTCGGGATATTTCGATTTAATATAATCGTCCAGCTTTTTCAGAAATTCTATTTTAGCGTTCTGATCCTTCAAACCCTGCTTTGTGTAGAATTCGTTTTGAGAACTGTGCGGTCTTTTCTGAAAAGCTACTTTACCTTTGCTTTGCTTGGTTCCCAGAAAATTTGCATTCTCTGTAGCCGATAGTATCACTTTTTCGATCTCTTCATCAGATATAACCGGATTTGAAGCGAATCCCCAGTTACCGTTCTTGTTCACTCTCGCAGATATTCCGCTTGAAGCCGAAGATGAGTTATCCATTATGTCTCCGTTAACAAGAACTATGTTCGTGCTCCTGTTCTCCTGAACCCTCAATTCGGTATATTCCGTGAACTCCTTTTTATACTTACTTAAATCAATTTTAAGCATGTTCACTCCTTTATTTTTAGTTCCATTCTTTGTGCAGTTCTTTTTTCAGTTCTTCGATACGCTTTAATACTTTTTTTGATTTTTTTTCTATATCCTCTAGTGAATTTACCTTGAATGAATCAGCTAAAAGATCAACATCCTTTTTCGGAAAATCCCTGTATGCGTATCTGATGCCGAAATCCACTTTGCACGGTCTGTATTTTAGGTTCAGCAGAATGCCTAAATTGCTGCTTATCAGCCTGAAATATGACGGAAATGCTTCGGTAAAATTTTTTCTTGCAAGGGCTTTTTTTAATTCGATCTCCATCAGAAAATCCGAATCCGCTATGAATCTGTAGTATTTCTTTCCCTTTTCGACCACTTTTTTCTTTGGAGTAGGTTTCGGGTCTATCATTTTTTCTTTCTCGAACCAGATAACCGAATCGCCGTGCCTGTCCTTCTCCGTGAACTTATCCGGTATCGATCTTTTTATAACCGCTATGTCGAGGTAATACAGCTCGGGCACATTTCCCACTTTATAGAAACACTGCGAAAAACCATGCCATGCAGGCTCCGGTACTCTGTACTTTCTTTCGATTCCGTAATTTTTTTCAATTAATTTCTCCAGCTTCGTGAAAACAGCTTCGACGGCATCATCTTCACACACAACTGCAAGATCTAGATCGGAATATTTATCCAGAAATCCCGTAGCCGCAGAACCGCCCTCCCAGGCCGCAATAACTTTTTTGTCTTTGAAAAGAAGGCTTTGCAATTCCTCTCTTACCTGCTCTCTCGTTTTCATACTCACTCCTTTAATTTATATATTAATAATCAAAGTATTTCATTCTATTATTTACGGCATCGAATGCTACGAGTTTATTCTCGACGAAATCTACTATCGCCGTTGAATCTGCAGGCACTTCTATCGTATTGACATAAATACCCTTCTCGAAAATGTCGTACAGCTTTCTTTTTTCTTTTTCCGGGACAGCGGCTGTGACCCAGAGCCTGTCGTACTTATCCATCGAGATCAGCGTGATCGAATTTTTGAATTTACCTTCAACGGTCACATTATTGTTTCCGTTCCGTGCGAAGAAATTCCTTACTCTTCTGATCTCATTTTCAGTAAACGGGATACGCTGATAATTCTTTTTTATAACCTGTTTTTTATTCCCCTGGAAATCGAAAACATCTATCACATATTCGTTCGTGCTGTATCTGGGAACATAAACTAGGCTGTCGCTCGATACGGCAACAGCAGGATTCTGCACGAAATTCAGGCTGAATACAGGATTCTGGAAATCGTTTTTATCCTGATAAAAAGTATGCATTCTTTCAAATCTGTCGTTGAAAACATTTAAATTTCTTTTAAATACGCCCGGACCTTCATCCTGAACGGGCTCAAAGCTTATACCGCTGACAAAATTCCTCGATTTCCAGAATATTCCGGGAAAATCAAGCGCACTGCTGTATTTTTTATCAGTTATATACTTTCCGTCCGTAGAAAACTTTATGATCTTGAGCGCCTGAGCGAACGGGACATAGACGGTGTCGTGCCAGACGACGAAAAATCCTGTCCCTATGAACTCCCCCGGCCCCTGCCCTATACCGCCGAAAGTCAGAAGCCTTTTTCCGTTCTTATCGAACTTGTGGATCTTTGATCTTCTGGCGTCTAAGACATACACGTTGCCGTGCTGGTCCAGTTCGACATTATTCAATTGTATAGCATTCGCCGTATCAGCCTGACTTACCTCGTTGCAGTCAATAGCTACAGCCTCTTTAAGTTCCAGCTTGAAATTCGGATCGGCCGGCACATTCTCGTTAGTTATGAATTCAATGCCGTTCGAAATCTCTTTCTTGTAGGTTTTGTTCTTGTCTGCGCATGATATTATCAGCAGCAGAATTACGATAAAAGGAATATACATCTTCATTTTCGGCCTCCCGGGCAACTTGTTTGTAATTTATTACCTTTCTATCTCAATAAATTGTAAAATTCCGTAATTTTTCGGAATTTCCAATTTTCAACTTCAATGGTATTCTAATTCTTTCAGGGTTTTAAAACAATAATTTGCGCCCGAAACGGCGATCGGGAGGTGTGAACGGAGTGTTTTTTACGACGGAAAATCTTTTACTCCGTTTTCTTTTCGATCGAGCTGATCAGAAATATATTAAAAAAGTTGTTCTCTCTAAAGTATTGACCCGGAGTGACTCCCGATATCTGTTTGAAGTCCTTTATGAAATGCGACTGATCATAGAACTCCGCTTCGATCCCCGTGGCTGTAAGATTCGGATAATATTTCGACTGCTTCTTATAGTACCTGACTGATTTATTCAGCCTGATGATCTTCATATAGTTCTTGGCTGAAATTCCTATATACGAGCTGAACAGTTTTTCCAGAGAACTTGTGCTCATTGAGAATTTTTTAGCCAGATCAGGTATAGAACAGCCGTGATTGATATTTATATATCCTATTATATCTATGATCTTTGTTTTTACCGGAAGAGCCTGAAAATGCTTCGTCAGGATTTTTTGAACAACTAATAGCTTCTTATTTATATTATCCGAATTTAAAATAAGCCTCATTTCCTCTGTATCACTCTTTCCGAAGTATCTTTCAAGCGGGCAGCTCAGCCCGTTCATCTCGCATAATCGCACATTAATTACGCACCTGAGCCCATAAGGTTTGAATCTTATCCCGAACAGCTTTGTTCCGGGTTCATGAATTATTCTTACGGCTGATGTCCGCTGAGGTATAATAACAACCCCTTTAACAGTCTCGTTTCTTCCGTCCGGAAAAGTCCGCTCGTAGCTTCCGTTCTGAACGATTATTATCTGTGTATTTCCGTCGGGCAGATACACCTGATTAGCTTCATTGAGAATTTCCGGCGCGATATGGAACTCCCAGAAACATTCGATATAATTCTGCCAGAAAAGATCGGGTTTATATTCCCTGTAATATTTTGATCCTTCCTTAGTCATAACCTCATCAATATCCTGCCTGTTATTAACTAAAAGTCAACTGAATAACGGACATGTATCATGCTTTCTGAAAACCCCGCATCAGCAGGGATACCTATCATAGCGGATACTTCTCCCGTTCGGAATCTGACTGTCAGTCCCCCTCCATAACCGCTAAGCGTACTGAGCCCGCGTATCTTCTTAATGTTCATGCTGTCCCTGTTATAAAACGCGTTATCAAAAAACATGCTGAATGCAAGTTCGTCACGGTCCGGTACAAAATAAATCTCTGCGCTTTGTTTTATAAATACGTCCGTTCTAAAGAACTCCTCCCTGTAACCTCTTAAGCTGGAAGCTCCGCCAAAATAGATCCTGTTGAACTCAGGGATCTCTTCATCAAGGATCACATGATCATATTGTACCGAAAATTTAACGAAGTAAGATCCGCTGATTTTCTTGACGGCAGAGCCTGAAAGAGAGATTTCAATTCCTTTCAGACCAACTGAATCTTTTATATCGATACTAAGCGCGGCAATTTCACCGTCAACAAAAAAACCAGCTGAACGAGGTATAGCTTCATAAATATCTTCCGTTGAATAATTCATGCCGCCGGTGTATCTGTCCGTAACAATATCGTTAACTGAACCGTTGTAAAGAGAATCGGGATAAACCGTCTTTCTTGAAATTCCTCCTCTCACAGACGATTCCGGATCGATCTGATGTTTTTCTTCAAGACCGTACTCTCTTGAAAGAAAATACCCCTTTTTATATTTCTGATCGAATTCAAATCTGCTTGAAATCAGATATCCGAAAATGAACGGTTCACGGTAAATCAGATTTAAATTTTCACTCTCAGAGCCGCTCCTTTCCCATTTGATCTCAGCCTGCCTTAGAGTCCCGAAAATATTGTCAGCTCTTATTTCCGCAAGTCCTGTTACGTTATCTCCTGTATCCCCGGCGGAATATGCGCCCATCAGCATTAGACTTATATATCTTTTTTCCTCGACACTTATAAGAACACCGTGTTCGTTACCTGTTTTAAAAATGCTGAAACCGGGTCTGTTTTTGTACAGTCCTGTCTTATATATCATGCTGCATGCATTTTTCAGTTCTGTCTCGCTGAATTTTGATCTTAATCTGATCTTCGACTGTTTCAATAATGCGTTTGTGCGTGTTATGCTGTTTCCTCTGAATATTACCTGATCAAGCCTTACATATCCGCCTGATTCTATGTTCAGATACAGGTCCAGGTAATCATCAGAAACTTTCAGACTGTCCGTTTTTATAACCGCCAGCGGAAAACCTTTATCTGAGTAAAAATCCAGCAGTCTGTTCATAATATCCGGAACAGTGTTCGCCGGGTCTTTGTTTAGAATAACAAATCCGGTTATCTCTGAATTCAGTATATCGTCAGTAAAATACGGACTGCCGGAATAATGGATCTTCAGGCTGTCGGCGGCAAAAGACGGCGAGAAAAAAAGTAATGTCACTATAATAATGAGTTTATGATAATACTTCATTTATAAGTCCGCCTATATTGTTAGGCTCGATCCCGATAGGACATGAAAGGTTTACGGCCTCCATGACATCGCTCTTCAGATCCATCTTGTCCTGCGATACGGAATAAAAATATTTCTTCTCTTTATAGTGATCTGCAAGATATTCCTGTTCTGTCTGACCGGGTGTCGGAATGAAAAGTGCTTTTTTGTTCATACTTACGATCTCCATTACGCTTGAATATCCCGGCCTTGAAATTACTAGTCCTGTACCTCTTACCATAGCTGACAATTGCTTTCTTGAAGCATGATCGTAAATCTCAATATTACCTGATTTCCTTATCTCGCTGCTTTCAGGTTTTCCGCAGACAATGATCGTTTTACCTTTCAATTCAGCAGCTTGTTCAACCGCTTTCTTTTCGAATAAAGTTCTTTGAGGCTCAGGACCGGATATTATAATCAGATAGTCGGACTTAATCTCTTCTTTACTATTGTCTAAATCCGCAAGAATACCTGTGTAGGTCAGTTTAATGCTCTTTATGCTTTTCAGGTCATGCGACAGACTTCCCGATAAATTCTGATCTGATGCTGAGTCCGGGATAAATACTTTTCTATATCTTCTAAAATAGCGTTTATTAAAATATTCGGATATAAATTCGAGTTTTTCAAAACCTTTCGGCAGTTTAAACTTTAACTGATGTGTTATAAAATATGATGGAATATTGTTTGAGTAAATACCATACCTGTTATCTGAGATTATACGGTCGAATTTCTGCTCCTCCACGAGCTTTTCGGCAAAACTGTGTTCTTCTTTCAGTTTTAAAAGTATTTTTGGGATCTGAAGTGCCAGAAAAAGAATTAAAGAACCACCGCTTTTAGTATATTTAACGGAATAATCCGTATGGTTTATAAAGTTTAGTCCCGGAAGTTCATTTCTTATCAGATTTAACGATCTGCCTGTTGATAGCACTGTCACATCGTTATTTTTAGAAAGTTCTCTTATAATCGGAAGCGACCTTGTAGCGTGACCCAGACCCCAGTCAAGTACAGCGTACAATATTTTTCTTCTTTTTGCCAAATTTCCCCGTTTATTTTAATCTCGAGAAATTACAAAAAATATCTTGACTATACAACGAAAAAAAGATATATTTGGGTCACTTATCGCGGGATGGAGCAGTCTGGTAGCTCGTCGGGCTCATAACCCGAAGGCCGTAGGTTCGAATCCTACTCCCGCTACTAGTATCAAAGAGCCTTCAGGCTCTTTTTCCTTTGTGTTCCTTTCTCGTCTTTTTGTACCACTCGCTATGGTTCTTCATTACGCTGAGTTTCTTTTCAGCTTCAATTTTTTCTTCTGAAACGGGATCTGTTCCGGTATAGTAAAGCACGCTTGAAAGTGTAAGCGGCATTGGTATAAAATTATTGATATCGCCGGTTCCTAACGCAAGTTCTTTCAGGGATTTTATATTCAGATTAACCTCTTCGTCCGTTTGTCCGGGAAATCCGGTCGTTACAGAGGCTTCAAAATTTATCTTTTTACCGTACTCTCCGGCTCTTTTGACAAGAAATTTCAGATCTTTCAATATGCTTTCCTGATCATCAAGTCCCATCAGCTTTCTAACCTGTGCCGAAAAGCTTTCCGCACTCAATTCTACTTTGCCGTCATTTCTGTTCGTCAGAAAATCTTTATACATCACTTTGTCTGAAAGCAGAAGTTTCATATCCGGTTTTCCGGCATAGAAGTTATTTCTTACATTCGGGAATTTATCGAACCCCTCGATTATTCTGATTATTTCCCCGTTGCGGGTCTTAATGTTCTTGCACTGATCGGGTAGCGTGCATGAAAGTCTTTCGCAATCCGAACATTCTTTCTGATTTCCCACGCCGGTCAGATAATGATTAAAATACGGAAGACCGAATAGCTTTATTGTCTTATTATATTCTTTCGACTTTATAAAATGGATCACTTCCTTCCTGATATTCTCATTTGATCTTGATGAAATAAACTTTCCTTCGGTAAAAATCTCCTGCGAAACCGGCCTGTCGTTCAAACATCCCCTGTGCGTGATGATCACATCTTCTATGAACTTTAGTATTGGTATCTCATGCTTGTATTTCGGATGCGCTTTTCTTCTGAAACCCGTGGCGAATATTTCATCGGTTTCGATCTCGTCTAAAGGCAATTGAGCTTTATGGATCACAAGAAATCTGTCCAAGACTTTCTGTACCATAATGTTCGACCTGTATGGATTCTGATTCAAGTGTACGATCAGATGATGCGCGGTTAATAAAGTGCTGTCCTTTTCGATCTTTTCATGCGTAGGAAGCTTTACAAAACTCTTGATCTCCGGTACTTCCTTTGAGATATACGCGGTTCCGTTCAGTTTTTTAATGTCAGAAAGTCGCTGACCGTTCTTCATCAGCTCGCAGATCTTTACGAGATTGTGCTCAATATTTCCGAAAAGGATCATATCTGCTTTTGAATCGAACAGGATCGGCTTTCTCAATTTATCTGTCCAGTAGTCATAATGTGTAGTCATTCTGCATACGGCTTCCGGGCCTGCAAGTATAACGGGCACATCCTTATATAGTTCTTTCAGCTTATTACAGTATCTTATTACTGCTCTGTCCGGTCTGTGGGTCCTCTGCCCTCCCGGGATATACGGGTCCGTGCTTCTGAATTTTTTAAAAGCCGTATAATTCATCGCCATTGAATCTTCTTTTCCTGAAATAACCAGAAAAAAAAGCGCGGGACGACCGAATTTGCTCCAATCCTCGTCCTTTGAAATATCCGGCATATCAAGAATCGCTGTACGAAATCCTTTGGAATTTAGGAATCTGCCGGCACACGCTGTCTGAAAATACGGATGATCTATGTAGGCATCTCCGGTAACGATCACGACATCAGGCTTTTTCCAGCCGAGGTCATCTGTTTCCTTTTTTGTCGAAGGTATATAACCTTTTATCATTCTGATCCCTTTTAAACTTGAATAAATCTAATAAAAAAAGCTGCCAATTGACAGCTTTTTTATTGATATATTGTATTAACCTATCCAACGATAGCGGCATATTCGCCGAAAGCGAGCATAAGCTGATCCATGGTCATCTTGCTTCCGTCATCGAACAGAATATACACTTCCATAGTATCGTAAGTACCATATTCATCGGTCACAGTAACAATTTTAGCTTTCAGCTGGCCGATCTGATTATCGCCCTCGAATATCTTGCAGTAAACATGAGTGCCTGCATTGATCATGTCAACATCACCCTGAAGAGTGTAAAGATCAGAATCTATATAGGTAGTGTATTCAGAATCAGCAAAAAGCTCTATCGTATAGTTATTGCTTGTATAAGTCACATCGATCGAAGAGAGTTCATCCCACGCAGGATCGTAAAATACCGCGTTAACTGCAAAAGACAGCTTTGTGACATTATTTTCTTTTATGTTCATCGACAAATTGAATTCCAGCGTACCCACAAGATCCATTGTAAGGTTTAATGAGAACGGTGCCATTACCAGATCAAAAACCAAAGTTTTCGGCATCACATCATCAAGTGCAGATATATATTCCCAGTCGCCAGTCATGTCGAGCGCGAAAACATTTGTGCTGTCCGCAAAGATGTCCAGGTCGATTATTGTAGGATAGTAATCGCTATAATAGTATTGCTCTGCATCGTACCATGAAACTAGTTCGTCCATATAATCGTTTAGTTCATACCTGATATCATACTGCAGGCCTGTAACAGATTTTGGCAGGCTTATTATTATCTGGCTTCCTCCATATACTGCGTTCCATGTAGCTGAAACGACATACTGCTCGCCGGTTTCCGGGTCAGTTGCCCATGTAAGAGCCTGCAGAGTGTAAGTACCGAGATGGTTAGCGAAGATCAAATGATCTTCCTGTTTAATTGAAGATTCTGAAACCGGAAACAACTTTTTAAGCATAGAAGCCTGTGCGAATTTTTCTGTTTTCTCGAGTTTTCCGAATATCTCATTCATACTCTTCATCGGCATTGAGAATGGCAGATCCACCATCATTGCAGAACCCTGACTCATGGCGACAGCGCCCTGAGAGGACATCATATCATCAGCTACACCTGTAAGTTCTCCCTGAAGTGCCTGCGAATCGTTTACTGTAGGTTCAGAACTCTTATCCTCT
>CALMWI010000260.1 GCA_937873545.1 uncultured bacterium
TATAGGGGTAGTAGGCATCGTTGATATAATGGATAAAGTATCCGGATATAAAGTTCATGCCGATAAAATAAAGAGGATGGGAGTACCTGTTCATCTAAAAACAACAGTACTTGCTGCATTCGGTCACGAAAAGATCGAGAAAGTCACAGTAGCGGAAGTTGATAAAGACTTTAACCCGATCCTCAGCACCGCGAGAACCTATGAAACGGACACTCTTCTTATTGCTGCAGGACTTACGCCTGTTGATGAATTTTATGATCTGGCTGACACATACGGGTTTAAGGTCATCAAGACCGGCGACGCGGACGAGATCGCGGAAGCAAGTTCCGCAATGTTCGGGGGAAGGATAGCTGGACTTAAAATGGCGAAACTTCTTGGCAAAGAGATAGAAATTGACCCGTCGTTTTATGAAAAAGCCGAAGTTTTAAAATCAAAACCCGGAAATGTAAGCGAGCCGAAACCGGTCGTCATCAAAGGAAGCTTCGCTCCAGTATTTCAGTGTTTTCAGGAGATCCCGTGCAATCCCTGCACTACGGTATGCCCAAAAGGGTGTATTTCGCTTGTCGGGGATATGAACAACATTATGGATATACCTTCCTATACTCTTGATCAGTGTACAGGCTGCGGTTTATGCGTGGCTATTTGTCCCGGTCTGGCAGTTTCGCTGGTAAGACAGGTAGAAACCGAAACAGCTGAAGTGATACTTCCGCATGAGTACATTCTTAATTTCGCACCCGGCGATAAAATTGATGTCACAGATATAGACGGTATTTCTCTTGAGAAAGCCGAGGTTGTCAGCATTAGACTCAATAAAAAATTCAAGACACATCTTGTAACCGTCAGAATGTCTTTAAAGAACGCCCATAAAGCAATAGGCATCAGAGTTCAGGATAAAGCCATAACCCAGCCTTACCATGAAACGATATTAAAAATCCTGCCTGAAAATGCTATCGTGTGCAGATGCGAAAGAGTCACTGTAAAAGAGATAATAGACTTTATAAAAGAATTCAAAGTAAATGATGTTAATCAGCTTAAGCAGATCCGGGTAGGAATGGGCGCTTGCGGTTCAAAAACGTGCTCTGTACTTTTGCCGAGAATATTCAAACAGGCCGGAGTTGATTATTGCAATGTATCGCAGGGAACAGTAAGGCCTTTATCTGTTGAAGTGCCTATGAATTCTTTAATCGAAAAACAGGGAAATAAAAAATGAAACACTTTGACACGATCATCATAGGAGCAGGCAGCGTAGGCCTTCCTCTCAGTTATTATCTGTCGGTAAAAGGGCAGGATGTAGCTGTTATTGAAAAGGAACATTCATACGGCAGAGGGCAGAACAGAGCAGCAATCGGCGGAATAAGGGCCACACATTCTGATCCAGCCAAAATAAAAATATGCCAGATGAGCATAGAGATATTAAAGGACCTGGAAGAAAATCACGGGATCGATATCGACTTTCTTGAAGGAGGTTATCTTTACCCCATATATGAAGAAGAAAAAGAGAAAGCTTTGAAAGAGCTTTTGGTTAAACAGAAAAGCTACGGGTTGAATATTGACTGGGTCAGTCCCGAAAAGATCAAAGAGCTTGTACCCGGAATTAAAACCGAAGGACTTCGCGGAGGAACATTTTCACCTAAAGACGGATCTGCGTCTCCTTTAAAAACAGCCGGAGCATACTACAAAATTTCATCCGAAGCGGGATCGACTTTCTATTTCGACGAGGAGGTTGTTTCTTTTGAAAAAGAAGAAGGCAAAATTAAATCAGTTAAAACCGATAAAAGAGAAATTTCAGCGGATACATTTATTCTGGCATCAGGCGCAGACGCAAAAGAACTGGGAGCGATGTGCGGACTTGATCTTCCCGTAAACCCGGATTGTCATGAAGGCGGAGTTACCGAACCTGTAAAATACTTTTTCAGACCCATGGTCGTTGACCTGAGAAGCGATATGCAGAGCGCGAACTTCTATTATTACCAGAATGAGGGAGGTCAGATAATATTCTGCGTCACCCCGAAACCTCAGATCTTCGGTAAAGATACTGACAGCACTTCCGAATTCCTTCCGCTTATCTCAAGAAGAATAATCGAGCTTCATCCAAGGCTTAAGAACATCAGGGTGAGAAGAACATGGAGAGGGTTATATCCTATGACTCCCGACGGATTCCCGATAGTTGGAAGAACTAAAGAATTATCAAATCTGTTCCTGGCGGTTGGAATGTGCGGGCAGGGTTTTATGCTGGGACCCGGACTCGGCAAGATAATCTCCGAGATAATTATAAATAAAACTGACAAATACAATTTCATCTTAGATCAACTCAGCCTGTACAGACAATTCGCCGGCACTGAGATGCTTAAGTAAAAAAAAGGGGCTTAAAGTCCCTTTTTTTTATGTCTTCTGTTTCTTTTTGTTAGTTGCAGGAAATAAAATGTTATTCAGTATAAGTCTGTAGCCCGGAGAGTTTTTATACAGTTCCAGTTCTGTGGGCGGGTCCATTACAAAATGTTTATAGTCCTCAGGATCGTGTCCGCCGTAAAAAGTGAAGAACCCTCTTCCTACGGGAGCGTACAAATATTTTACCACCTCCGAGTTTTGAACTTCGCCCAAAATTATCGAACTCGGTTTGATAAGAGATCTTTTAAAAGCTGTAGCCTGTCCCATAAAACCTTTTACGATCCTTGTATGATTCTGCGTCAGAATGCATGGTATCGGATCGAATTTCGCGGAAAAATCGAAAAGGGTAAAATAATCGTTGTTCTCATCGGCGGTCATGCTGATCTCATCCGAAAGATCTATATCGGAATGCTCATAAACGAACGGATTCATTTCGAGCCTGAAGTCTTTGAACGCTATACAGTGATCGTATTTAAGCTTAGATTGCGCATCCGGATCGGCGGGATCGCCGTCAAAAACCGACTCGCAGATGTCTGTGCCTGCCGCAGCAAGCGCTATATCGAATGTGTCCGTAGCGCTGCACATTGCGAACATGAAACCTCCGTCCAATACGAACTGCTTGATCTTTATTGCTACGGCAAGTTTAAGTTTAGATACTTTCCCGTATCCGAGGTCCCTCGCCTCCTTTTCCTGTCTTATCATCTGATCAACATACCATTCGCTTGAACCGTGCGATGCATAGAATTTTCCGTACTGGCCTGTAAAATCCTCATGATGAAGATGGAGCCAGTCGTATTTAGCAAGATCGCCTCTCAAAACTTCTTTATCCCAGACAGTTTCATAAGGTATCTCGGCGTAAGTAAGTGCGAGGGTTACGGCATCGTCCCACGGGAATTTTCCCTGTGGAGTATAAACAGCGACTTTCGGAGCCTTCTCAAGTTTTACCACATCTGTGTTGGAATTGCTCATTTCATTTAGTATCCCGGCATAATCCGCGTCGGATATTATTTCGTAACTGACACCTCTGACAAGAGCTTCGTTGATAATATTCTCATACCCTTCGATCCTGAATGAGCCCCCTCTGTAGTTTAAAAGCCAGTCAACCTGAGCTTTCTTTTCTATGGCCCAATAAGCTATACCGTAAGCTTTTAGATGATCGGTCTGACTGTAATCCATGGGAATAAGTATATCGTCACCCTTTGCGAAACTGACTAAAATCAGAATAAACAGCAACACAACATTTTTCAAACTGGTCACCTTACTGTAACGATATAGTAGAATTTTCTTTTTTCAGTTGCGTCATAGACAGTGAACTCGGTATTCGAAGTTTCCCCTATATAAGCAAAGACTCCATATGGGTCCGATGACGAATAAACTTTATATTTAAGCGCTCCGGTAACGGGAAGCCATGAAAGAACGACCTCAGTTCCAAGATTTGTCACTGTCACATTTGAAGGAGCAGAGGGCACAAGGGGATAAAAAAGCCCGCTGTTATAGGTATCTCCCCTGTATTTATCAAAGACCGGCCTTGTCGAACTTTGAGCAGGATAATCGTAAACTACCATCATACCGTCGTTGGCGCCGTAAGCAAATTCAAGATCTCCGTCAGAATCCAGATCCGCTACAGCCATCGCAGGGATCTCGTTCCTGTCAACCCCTTCACCAAACACGGGGAATCCTGAAAGAAGCGAACCTGAACTGCCTGAATAACACCAGATCCGGTAATTCGCGTCCATAAATAATACATCGAGAACACTGTCGCCGTCAAAATCCGCTATTGATGGCGCGGACATATTATTGCGGGCTACACGCGGATCAAGGGTAATAGGAAAATTAGTAAAAGCGGTAAAATCGTTGTTGAATATATATAGCTTTGAAGCTGTCAGCACTATTATTTCGATAGTTCCGTTATCATCGATATCCGCAAAAGAAACTGGCGGAGTAAGATCATACAGGCTGTATGGTTTCATGTCAACATTGATCCCGCCTATGGTTCCGGCTTTTTCAACAAGGGTCGTTCCGTTAAAATTGTAGCAGAACAACTTTCCGTAAGTTCCGTAACTGTTCGTCAAAACAAACACTTCGGGAATGTTATCGGCGTTTATATCGCAGTACGATATTGAAGACTGGATCGTTTTCGGAAGAGCGTAGTCGATTATCTTTGTCAGATTACCGGCGTTATAAATAACTACTCTTGAAGAACAATCGAACACGATCTCCTTTGTTCCGTTTACATCCATGTCAACAAGAGACGGCGAATGGACATTATAATAATCATAATTCGAGTACAGCGGAAATCCGCTTACAATATTTAAACTGCTTCCGTTAAGATCGAGCATATAAACATAAGATCCTTTTGCCGGCAAACCGCCTATATCTCCGTTAAAAACCGAGATCATGATCTCTAGCTGCTGATCCGCGTCGCCGTTAACCAGCACCGGAGAAGTTTCCATTATTTTGCCGTATATTTTTCTCTGGGCTACAATTGTTCCTGTAGTCAGATCAACTATTTTAACCAGTGTGCTGTCACCGACATTATTGAATGAGTAATTCACCATATCATTCGAGCCGTCTGCATTTACATCCCCGACCGCAAAACCCTGCTGAGCGGTTCCTGAAAATCCGAGTATTTCAGCCTCATGGATAATTCCGGTGCCGTTCACCGGTATTCCGTTCTGGTAAATACCGGCTATTGATGAATTCTGGCTGTTCGAGATAAGTTTTCCATCAATGTAAACCGGATTATAAAGCTGGAAAGGCGCAAGTTTGTATTTGGTATCCATATACAATCCGATCGGTTCTATCCTGACAGGTTCAGATAAAGCGAATTCATACCCGGCAGAATCCACGAGGGCTACCATGACCCATACAGGTTCGCAGCTGTCGTAATTAAAAGAGAACTTGCCGGCATATATTTTCTCAAAATTCCGCTGAAGCTTAGTAGAAAAGTTTTCTGTAGCGGATGAATAAACATTGTATGAAAGATCACCCGAATATGAATGAGTCCATTCCATGTTTATTTGTCCGGGAGAGTGATCCCCATAAAGCTTTATCGGCTGAACTGCGTAATTACTGAAATTAAATCCTTCAGAATAGTATATCCCCGATCCGTTCATAGTCATCTTCAGCCTGTATGCTTTTGTCGAATCTATGCTGAAATTCACTGAATCCGTCACGAGCTTGTAACCGTATATATCCTCAAGCTCTACTATTGACTTGTATGAAAATACTTTCCTTTCTTCAGGTAAGAAAGATTTGGTAATTTCAAGCAGCTCTATCTTTGCATGGTCTATCGTTCCCTTGGAAGGATTTATTAACACAGGCTGTATTACATTGGCCGTTCTTTTAACGGATTGAAGTTTCAAATATGGAACCGCAACGGGAATGTATATCTTTTCATCAGACAGCTTTGTTCCGTCCTTTTTTCTTATTTCCATACTGACAACCGCCAAAGAATCGGTTGCAGTAGGATCGGGAGCCAGATAACTCATTGTGAAAGCACTTATGTTGAAATATGATCCCGCATTCGGCAGCTTGAACCTTTTTGTGCCGTTTATTATTGATAAATTTGAATTATCGACTGCTGTTATAACTGCGACAAGGCTGTCTATTGCTGCCGGATTTGAATTTACCGAGAATTTAAAACTAAGTCCGAAACTTTCACCGTGTTCTGCTACGCCCGACCTGTTGGCTTCATTTAACGACATGCCTGACAGCTGGAATGCTATAACATCTGCCGCTGTGGTTGCATAGCCGTATGTTTTCAGGAAAAGCTCCTGAGAGTGATAGCTGATATATGCGCTGTCAGAAGCCAGATTGTCATAGTTAAGCGTAAAATTGGCTGTAAGAGTTTTGGTTTTTGATATAACTCTATTACCGTCTGTAAGGGTGACAAAAACCGTATCGTTCGGCGTTTGGCTGAATGACCCGCTCACAGTTCCTGCTCCTCTTTTTATTGGAGTAACAGAACTAATATTTATTGAAGCTGGCTCTCTTAAGAAAGGCCTGTTAGAAGGGTCGCCCTGAAAAGCGTATCCGAAGTTTAGGTAACGGGCTGTGCTGTTCGAGGTAATATTACCGTACATTATCGCTGCATCTGTAAAACTTTGACCATAAGTTTTGTTGTCAAACAGACCGTTAAAAAAATACGCGTTCATATTGTTCGAGGTTCCGGGCCATTCGCTGCCGGACATTCCGATATAGTTTACA
>CALMWI010000261.1 GCA_937873545.1 uncultured bacterium
ATGATCGGAGAGGCTTCATTTAAAGTCGTTTCTTCTGACGGGTCTGCCGGCTTAATTATCGAATTTACTTCCCATAGGGGATCTACAACTAAAGTGTAAATTATGCTTCCTATGCCGAAAACTGAAATTATCGAAACAAAAAGTATTTTATTTATCCAGACATTTCTGATAAGATTAAAGATATTGAAGTCGTCGGCTAAAGTGATTTTATTTTCTGACATGTTTTTTCCTATTTTTCTTTTCTTTTCTTTTTAAACATTTTTATAACTATCGGTGGTACGAAATTCTTTATGTCGGCGTCGAAATCGGCTATACCTTTAATTAATGAAGAGTTCAGATATGAATACTCGTTCTTTGGCATAAGGAACACGGTCTCTATGTTCTCGTCCAGCTTTCTGTTCATAAGGGCCATCTGCAGTTCATATTCAAAATCCGCGAACGCCCTGACACCTCTTACTAAAATATTTACATTATGTTTCTTTGCATATTCAACTGTAAGTTCAGAATTAGAATCAACTGTGACATTTTTAAGATGCTTAATTGACTGTTCTATCATATAAACCCTTTCTTTCACATCAAAGAGAGGTTTTTTTGCCGTATTTTCGCCGACAACAACTATCAGTCTGCTGAAAAGTTTGGATGCCCTTTCGATTAGATCGAGGTGTCCTTTTGTCAGAGGGTCGAATGTTCCCGGATAAATCGCTGTTTTCATATACTTCCTCAAATTTAAATAAAATTCAGTTTGGAATTATAAGAATATTTAACTGAATTTAAAACAATTTTATTTTCAAAATCGAAGTCATTATTTCGGAAAACGGTCCGTTAATTTAATAACAAAAGGAATTGACTAAAAAGGAAATGAGTTTTATTTTTCCCGCGTTGAAATAAATCAAGGAGAGGGTTTTCGATGAAATACACTTTCAGTGGCGGGTACCATCCTCCGGACGGAAAAAGTTATTCGGAAAAGATGCCCATAGAGAAAATGCCGAGTCCGAAGATAGCGGCGATACATCTTCACCAGCATATCGGTGCACCATCAAAAGCGATAGTGAATATCGGAGATGAAGTCAAGGTCGGACAACCGATCTCTGAAGCAGGCGGATTCGTATCTGCCCCTGTTCACGCTTCGGTATCGGGTAAAGTTAAAGCGATCGCGAAGATAGCGGATGCGGCAGGGAATAAGACCGACGCGGTGATCATCGAAAGCGACGGTAGAGACGAACTGTTCCCCGGAGTGGGAGAGAAGTCAGATTATTCTCAATTTACGGCTGATGAGATAAAGAAAAAGATAGCGGCTTCAGGAATAACAGGGATGGGGGGTGCAAGATTTCCGACCCATGTAAAGTTATCTCCGCCTGCGGAAAAAAAGATAAATCATATCATTCTTAACGGTGTAGAGTGCGAACCTTATCTAACGGCCGATGACAGACTTATGCAGGAAAGTCCGGATACTATCATCGAAGGACTTAAGCTGATGATGAAAGTTACTGGTGCAGAAAAAGGCATTATCGGGATCGAGAAGAACAAGCCTGAATCTATCAGGATAATGAAAGAAAAAACAGCTTCAATGCACGACATAAAAGTAATTGATCTTGAAGTAAAATATCCTCAGGGCGGCGAGAAGCAGCTTATATCCGCTGCTATCGGTAAAGAAGTTCCTTCTGGCGGACTGCCGATGGATGTGGGCGTTGTGGTATCCAATGTCGGAACTGCAAATGCCGTTTATGAAGCCGTAGCTCTGAATAAACCGTATTACGAAAGAGTCGTTTCCGTAACCGGGGAATCAATTACCAATCCTAAAAATCTTCTTGTCAGAATAGGGACTCCGACATCTGAGCTTATCGAATATTGCGGCGGAGTAAAAGAGGATGTTTACAAAGTGGTTAACGGCGGGCCTATGATGGGTGCCGCGATGTATTCAATGGAAGCTCCGGTTCATAAAGGAACATCGGGTATTCTGTGTCTGAGCAAAGAGAATGCGGCCGTTTATGAAGAACAGCCGTGTATTTCATGCGGAAAATGCGTATCGGTATGTCCTTTGAGGCTTGTGCCTACTGAAATTCAGATGAATGTTCAGTTCAAGAAATATGAAGAGGCGGAAAAGCTCGGCATCCTTGACTGCATGCTGTGCGGCACCTGTGCGTATGTCTGCCCGGCGAAAAGGAATCTGGTTCATTATTTCAATATCGGCAAAGCGAAAATAGCCGAAATGAAGAGAAAAAAATAAATTTAAGAAGGTTTATAGATGGATAAAATGCTAATAGTATCGGCTAATCCGCATATCAGGGATAAAAGCTCGATCGCAAAGATAATGTATATAGTGATCCTGTCACTTTTGCCTGCGATCTTCGCTTCGTACTGGTTCTTCGGATTCAGGGCGATCGTACTGATCCTGATCGCGATCGTGTCCTGCGTGATCACCGAAGCCGCTATACAGAAATTCAGAAAAAAACCGGTAACGGTTTCCGACGGAAGCGCAATTCTGACAGGAATTCTTCTTGCGTTCAATGTGCCTGCGAACATCCCGTGGTGGATAGTAATGCTGGGGTCAGTATTCGCTATCGCAATAGCGAAACAGGCTTTCGGCGGACTTGGTTATAACATATTCAACCCGGCGCTTATCGGTAGGGCTTTCATGCTTGCATCATGGCCGGTCGAGATGACATCCAACAAATTCTGGACTCAGCCTTATACCGGCGAAACTATGGACGCGATATCTTCAGCTACTCCTTTGAACCTGGTAAAAACTGCTTTAAAAGACAATCCGGATCTTAAAACAATTGATATTCTTGCAGAAAAAGGTGTTGGCTACTGGGAGCTTTTTGTCGGTAATGTTTCAGGCTGTATCGGAGAAACTTCATTCCTGGCGCTATTGATCGGAGTTATTGCGCTGATAATTCTCGGATTAGTCAACTGGAGAGTTCCGTTCTTTTACATCGGCACGGTTTATATTATGACATGGCTTATGGGTTACGACCCTGTATTCCATATTCTCGCGGGCGGACTTGCACTCGGAGCTTTCTATATGGCAACGGATATGGTCACTTCGCCGATCTCTAATAACGGAAATATAATATTCGCTCTGGGACTTGGATTTTTGACAGTATCGATCCGTGTCTGGGGCGGTTATCCCGAAGGAGTATCTTATTCTATATTAATTATGAACTGTCTGGTTCCATTGATAAATAAATTCACTGTGCCGAAGAAATTCGGTTTTGTAAAACCAAAGAAAGCGTAAAAGGAGAAAACATGGGAAATATGTTTAAACTTGCTGCAATTCTCTTTCTGGTCGGCGGAATAGCTGCCGGATCTCTGGCTTTCTTCAACAGTTTTACAAAGCCGGCAATAGAGAAATTGAAAGCCGAAACTGAGACCAAAGCAAGAGAATATGTTCTTAGCGGACTCGTTCCGGAAGACAAAATAAGCAGCGTGATCTACGAAAAAGACAGTCTGGAAATTCAGAAAGGTTCGTATGAATATTTCTACAAGGTGAAAGAAAATGAAACAGCCTTAAACCATATAGCCTATATTTTTCTGGCTAAAGGGTCAGGATTTTCAGGCGTTATTGAAACAATGGTCTGTACAGATTCGCAGTTTAAGATCAACAGGATCAAAGTCCTTAAACATACCGAGACTCCGGGACTCGGGGCTGAAGCTCAGACGATAAAATACGGTGATGAAGAACCTTTCTTTGAAACTTGGTTCAAAGGGAAAAATTCTTTAAAAGTGGTCGTTGAGAAAGATGATTCGAATTCACCTGACAAGGTGCAGTCCCTTACAGGCGCGACAATTACTACCAGAGCCATCTGCAAGAGCATCAATGCATATACTGAACTTGTAAAGAAAAATATAGAGAACTCAGTTCCGGTAGTTTATGTAGGCGATGCAGACACGGTTGTAAGCTACGATCATGAAAAAGCTATGGCTCAGCAGGATTCGATCAGGAAAGCTAACGCTCAGGTTACCGAAGGGGGGGGGAAATAATGAACTTTTTACAGAACTTTACAAAAGGGTTTTTCAAAGAAAATCCTGTTTTCGTGATCGGTCTCGGCCTTTGTGCGACACTCGCAGTTACTACAAGCCTGACTAACGCGATAGGAATGGGAGCGGCTACCACTTTTGTTCTGATAGGATCATCGGTTCTCGTGTCAATAATCAAGAAAGTAACGCCGAATGACATCAGAATACCGATATTCGTCGTGATGATAGCTACTTTTACAACTATAGTTGATCTGAGTATGAAAGCATGGACACCGGCTTTAAGTGCTTCATTAGGCATATTTATACCTCTTATCGTAGTGAACTGCATTATACTTGGAAGAGCCGAGGCTTTCGCTTTTAAGAATACTGTCTGGGATTCAGCCGTGGATGCTTTAGGTATGGGAGTAGGTTTCACCATAGCTTTAAGTCTTATGTCGGGATTCAGAGAAATAATCGGCAGCGGAACATTTTTCGGATTTCCGCTATTCGGTTCCGGTTACAAAGGACCTTTGATGATGATCCTGCCTCCAGGGGGATTTCTGATGCTGGGTCTGATCCTTGCTTTTATTAACTGGAACCGGCTTCGTAAAAGCAATAAGAGCGGAGGTGCAAAATGAATATAACTCATCTGGTAATGATCGCGATAGGATCGATATTTCTTAACAACTTTGTACTCAGCAGGTTCCTCGGTATATGTCCGTTCGTCGGAGTATCAAAGAAACTAGACAGCGCTGTCGGTATGGGAATGGCTGTTATCTTTGTTATGACACTCGCTTCTTTCGTAACCTATCTGGTTTATTATTACATACTCGTTCCGTTCAGTCTTGAGTATCTGAACACTATCGCGTTCATACTTACGATCGCGGCACTGGTTCAGTTCATCGAAATGTTCATGAAGAAAAATATGCCCGCGCTATATTCCGCTCTGGGGATATTCCTTCCCCTGATCACGACCAACTGCGCAGTGCTAGGCGTTGCGATTCTGAATATAG
>CALMWI010000262.1 GCA_937873545.1 uncultured bacterium
CCATATCAGATAATCGTAAAAATACTCTTTGATTCTGTCTAAATATAAAAGAGGTATATCGGATGTATTCAATACTTCTGCAAGCTCATTCTCGCCTTTAAATATCAGTGTCTCTTTTAATGACATCGTCGGAAGCTCGTATATCCTTTTTCTTCCCGCTAGCGAATCTTTAAATTTACTGTCGATGTAAAAACTTGATGATCCGGTTACGATAAATTTTATGTTCTCAAGATATGTATCATAATGGTATTTTAAAAAATTTGACGGATCTTTCAGATACTGTATCTCGTCTATTAAAACATATCTTCTTTCCTTTCCTTCCGGTTTAGCTATAAGCTGCAGAAGGTTCTTGGGGTTTGCATCGAGGAGATTAAGTATTTCCCTGTCTTCAAGCGTAAAATAAAAAACTGACCGCTTGTTTTTTTTAAGAAATTCTGCTGTTTGTTTTAAAAGCGTTGTTTTTCCTGTCTGCCTGGCGCCGATGATCAGAGATATGTGTTTTTCAGGAATGTCTTTTTTTATATCGTTTAGTAGCTGTCTTTCCAAAATTCTTGCCCTTTTTCTATGTTATCATTCCAAATATCTTGGGATAATTTAACACTTTTATTCCAAAAAAACAAGAAATATTTTTATAAATGCTCCGTGCAAAACTCTTTGCGGCCGCATTTTTTACAATGCTTACCCATCCAGACTGAATCGAACTGATTCAGGATCTGCCCGACGAGCGATTCGTTGTCGGTGATGAATCCGTTCTCGAAATTGCGCGTGTTCTCGCTTTTTGAACCCATGCCCGCTCCGGTAAGGTTCGCGCTGCCTGTGTATGCGAATGTTCCGTCAATTATAACGATCTTGAAATGGACTCTCGGGCATAATAGTCTTTCCATGCCTTTGATGAGCGCGGGGTATTTATCAAATTCCTCTCTGAAGATCTCGCCCGGTTCTTTTGCGTGGATCAGCCTTATTTCAACACCTTTTTTGATTAGATCGGAAAGTACTTCTAGAAAAGGCACCATCTTGGCTTTCTTTTTAACATAAAGGTCTTTGATGTCGCTTGTGCCTATCCATACGAATTTTTGAGCTAATGGGATTCTTTCCTGAATTACCTTTTCGTAAATATCCTTATTTGTTATGAATTCAATGTTCATTCAGTTTCCTTTGCAGAAGTATTCCGCTTATTATAAAGATCAGTCCAATGAATGTTGACGCGAGGATTTCTTCTTTCAGTATGAAATTTATGAATAAAAGTGACAGGAAAGGTGAAAGAAAGATCAGATTGCTTACCTTTGCAGTTGTCTCGGAAAGTTTCATCGCTTTAGACCAGAAGAAGAAAGTGAGCCCCATTTCAAAAATGCCGAGATAAGTCCCGCCAATCAGTCCGCTGAGATTTATTGATCTGAAATCTGAGATAAAAAGCATTACTGCCGTTATATAAATCGATCCGAATACAAAATTTAAGAACAGCCTGACAGTTTCATCCTTGTTATCCTTTGAATTATAGATCCAGTAGAGAGCCCAGAAAAATGCTGATCCGAGGGCGAGAGAAACTCCCAGTGCGTTCGTGAACCTGAACGAAAAAACATCGCCTTTTGTTGAGATTATGTAAACACCTAGAAAACTTATGAGTATTGCGAGAAAGCTTTTTAGAGTGATCTTCTGCTTAAGCAGAGGGATGGAAAGAAGAACCAGAATAATAGCCCAGAAATAATTTAAAGTCTGTGCTTCCTGCGCGCGTAAAAGACTGTACGCTTTCAGCAGTATAAGATAATAAATAAAGGGATTCAACGCTCCAAGGAACGCAGAATAAGCGTAATCCTTCGCTTTAAGCTGTTTTAGAAGATCAGTTTTTTTCTGGAATACAAGCGAAAGGAACAGGATCACCGCTGAAGAAACCGATGCGGTGAACAGCATCTGAAACTGGTCTATCTCTTCAAGCGTAAGTTTGAATACAGTTGCCACAGTTGACCAGAAAAATACTGCGAGCAGTGCGTAGATATAGGCTTTTTTCTGATCTTTCACTCTGCCGCCTTTAATTTCTCTTCGAGTTTTTCGTTCAGATCGGCCCACTCGTCCATTTTGTATGCCAGCTGAACCTCAATGTTCCCTATCTCCCTGCTCAAAGACATCGTTGTTTCATAATCGTGCTCTAAACCGCCTGAAAGCAGCGATTCTATCTCGGCTTTTCTTATTTCATAAGCTTCGATCTCTGCTTCGGTCTTCTCAAGTTTCTCTTTGAAATATTTAGTTTCCTTATGAAGCTGATTGCGCCTGTCAGCCTCTGCCCTTTTCTGTTCTTTGGATTTGAACGCGGTTTTATTCTCTTCCTTTTCTGAAGCCTGTATCTGAACAGCCTGATTTTCTGCCTGTGCGCGTTTTTCAATATAATAACTGTAGTTGCCTTCGATTATCTTCAACGCTCCGTCTTTTATCTCGTAAACCTTGTTGGCAAGCTCGTCTAAGAAGAACCTGTCGTGCGATACGATTATGATGGTTCCTTCGTAATTTAAAAGAGCTTCCTGGAACAGGTTCTTTGTAGCTGTGTCGAGATGATTTGTCGGCTCGTCGAGAATAAGAAGATTACTTTTGCTTAAAAGAATCTTTAAGAGCGCCATTCTTGACTTTTCACCGCCCGACAGGACTGAAATAGGTTTATAAATATCGTTGCCTGAGAATAAAAACGCGCCGAGCATTGATCTTAATTTTGTGTCGTTCTCAGCAGAACCGCAGGACTGGATCTCTTCCCAGATGTTTCTTTCGGCATTAAGATTCTCGCTGCTTTCCTGTGAAAAATAAGCGGGAATAACATTCAGCCCGAATTCAACTGTTCCGGCAGTAGGTTCAGTTTCTCCGAAAACTATCTTGAATAAAGTTGATTTCCCCGCGCCGTTCTTTCCCACGACCGCGATCTTTTCACCGCGATATACCGTAAAATTGACATTTTCAAAAACTTTCAATTCACCGTAGGATTTAGCCAGATCCCTTACTTTCACGACTTCATTTCCGCTTTTTGTCGAATCAGGGAATTTTATTTTGATCTTTTTTGATTCATTTTCCAATTCGATCACATCGAATTTCTCGAGCATCTTTATCCTGCTCTGAACCTGAGGCGCTTTCGATGCTTTTGACCTGAATCTGTCTATAAAGTCCTGTATCCTTTTAATTTCACCCTGCTGAGCCTCATATTCCTTTTTCAGGGCTTCTAGCCTTCTTTCCTTTTCCTTGAGATAGAATGAATAATTTCCGCTGTAAATGTTGAATTTGCCTTTCTTCAGCTCTATTATCTTGCCGACCATTTTATCGAGAAATCTTCTGTCGTGGGAAACCGTCAGAATTGCTCCCTGATGGTCCCTTAAGTATGATTCAAGCCATTCCATGCTCTCCGAGTCCAGATGATTGGTCGGCTCGTCCAAAAGAAGTATATCGGCGTTCTTAGAAAGAACTACCGCCAGATTGATCCTTATCTTCCAGCCTCCGGAAAATTCCGTGCATGAACGGGAGAAATCGTCATCTTTGAATCCAAGCCCTGCAAGTATTCTTTTAGCCTCAGAGTCGAATGAATAGCCGTTCCTGTGCTCGAATTCGTGAAGTATGTTTTCATACTGTTTTAACACCTGAATATATTCAGCGCTCTCATGATCGCATTCTGATATTTTCTTCTCCAGCTCTTTAATCTCAGCTTCGATCTCGGTTATTCTTGCCGATCTTCTCATGAATTCAAGTACCGTGATATCGGGCAGTTCGGTAGCTTCCTGCGACAGGTAAGCTGTGGTTTTTCCCGATCTGATCTCGATCGAACCTTTATCGAGATAGACATCGTTCATCAGGCTCCGCAGAAACGTCGTTTTTCCCGTACCGTTATCCCCGACTATCCCGATCCTTTCCGTGTCTCTAATGAATATAGACACATTGTCGAAAATGACCTTGTCGGCGAATCTTAATGATATTTCGGAAATGTTTATCATTCTATATCTCTGACTTGAAATAGAATTTTATATCTGGAAATTTCTCCTGAGCTCTCTGCAGGCTCCATGCGGTTTCGGCTAAGAAAACATCTTTTCCCTTATTGTCAACAGCTATAAAATAACTGTTTTTGTCTTTAAAATCTTTGAGTTTATTTTTATCCTCGCAGCCGATCCAGCAGGCGCGGTAAAATTCTACAGGTTCGAATCTGCATAAAGCCGAGTATTCATGTTCCAGCCTGAACTTGATAACTTCGAACTGGAGGTTGCCTACTGTACCTACGATCTTTTTGCCGTCGGCCGTTCTTGTAAATAATTGGGCGACACCTTCGTCCATAAGCTGAAGTATCCCTTTATTCAACTGTTTTGTTTTAAGCGGGTCAGCATTCTCCAGATACTGGAATAATTCAGGCGCAAAATTCGGAATTCCGACAAAGCTGAGCTCTTCTCCTTCGGTCAGCGTATCGCCTATTCTAAAATTACCCGTATCGGGGATACCGACTATATCTCCAGGATAAGCATCCTCAATTATCTCTTTCTTTGATGCCATGAAAGATGTCGGACTGCTGAATTTGAAGGTTCTTTTCAGCTTTGTGTGATAGTAATACTTGTTCCTCTCGAACACTCCTGAAACCACCTTTACGAAAGCGATCCTCGATCTGTGGTTCGGATCAATATTTGCGTGTATCTTAAAAACGAATCCCGTAAATTTTTCGTATTCAGGATGAATATCCCTTGTATCAGTAGATACAGGCTGCGGATGCGGAGCTATATCGGTAAAACAGTCCAGCAGATCTCTCACGCCAAAGTTATTAAGCGCGCTTCCGAAGAAAACAGGACACAGCTCTCCGTGCAGATATTCTTTTTTAGAAAATTCTTTGAACACTCCCGATACCAGCTTAAATTCTTCCCGGAATTTATGAGCTGCCTCTCCGAGCTTATCATCCAGAACAGGATCGTCAACACTGTCTAATAATATCGACGCTCCCTCGTCATTCACAACGAGCGAACTCCTGTCGAAGATATCCAGCTTCTTGTCATATTTATTATAAACACCTTTAAAATCTATTCCCATTCCTATCGGCCAGCTTAAAGGAGTAACTTTGCAGT
>CALMWI010000263.1 GCA_937873545.1 uncultured bacterium
ATAAGCTTTTCCGTTTCTGAAAGCGGCGTTTGAAGGTCCTTTTGACATCTCAATCAACAATTCCCTGCCCTTTTCAATCTTTCCTGTCTCTGCGTATTTCACAAGTGCTTCAAAAGCCTCCAGTTCTTCCTTATTATTGGTGTTGCAGTGTCCATCACGGTTGACCTTCCATAGAACAGGTTCGAATTTTCCGTCCCTGTAAGCTGCAATATAATCCTGAGGTCTTTTGAGTTCGCTCTGGTTGGTAAGGTAAAGTATCGGTATCTGAGGTGCGTGATTCAGCTTAATCTCTTTCCCTTCCTCCTGCATTGTAAGTGCTGCTCCGATCGCCATAGCTCCTTTATATTGGTTGTCAGTCTTCTCAGCCATAAGTGTGATTATCAGACCGCCCATCGAACCGCCCTTCAGGTACACATTTTCAGCTTTGCCGTACTTGCCCTCAATATATTTTTTAAGGAATTCAATATCTTCAACAGCATCGGACAAAATTACGCCATTCCTGCGATAGCTTGTAGAGCCTATTATCCAGCCTTCTTTAAGCAGTTTCTGGGAAAATTCACCCTCCGTTGAAAAATCTGACGAAAGTTCTCCTGCGCTTTCTATTCTGTACCCGTGAGCCAGAAGCAGCAGATTACCGGATAATTTATCAGGCACCGCTATCGTGATCTTTGACCCTTCAAGCTTGTCCGTGATAATGCTATAGCCGTCTTTGACGATCGTTTCCGAAAACAGCGATACAAAAAACAATACAAGAATTACTAATAAAGATTTTCTCATTTTAACTTCTCCTGTTAATAGAACATTTATTTAACGGTTATTACTTACGCGAATATTTTTGCGTTTACAAAGTAAGCCCATTTATTTTAAATAGCAAACTGAAAAGATTAATTTATTTATGAACAGTTAATTAGAAGCTGTAATTGATCTTGACATAAGACTGCTCATAACTGCGCACAAAACGGCTGCTTTCAAGATTATTGCCTGCTGTGCTGTAACCGGCAAAAAAATTACAGTCCGGCCTGAATTCCCAGCGGAAATTTGAAAATAAACCGGCATCGTCAATACCGCCGTAGTTATTATACCGCAAGCCGTTAGTAAGTGAAACATCGTTCGAGAAGTTTATTGTCGCTCCGGCATTATCAACCCAGTATTCCTGATCATAGCCGCAGCCTTCAGGGAAATCTCCATAGCTATAGCGGATCCCGCTGATATTATACGACAGATATTTATTGATCTTACCGCTCGCAGACATAGATAAAACATCGTAATAGAATTTGTCATTTAATTCATAAACTACTGTTTGGCCGAGATCACCGTAAACTTCAAGAGTAAGGATATCCCAATTATAATAAGATGTATAAAAAGAGCAGGCCGGGACATCGAACTTTGTTCCTGTAAAGTTATCCTGATTAAAATTCCCGGTGATATTAAATGAAAATTTGTACTGTGAGTCCATACTGAAATTAACAGCGGAATTCAAATAGCGCATTTCATCATTTGCGGTATAAAAAGAAATACTGCTCCAGGTACTGAACCCGTAGCTTTTTATAGAGCCGGAAGGAGAATCATCTTTCCAGTTAAAGCTGTAGCTCGGGTAATAAAATCCCACATCGTCCGCTCTGCCCATGCCTGCTTCAAAATCTTCGGAAACAATACCGCCGCCCAGTGACCAGTTGCATTGTCCGCTGTCGCCGTAATAGCCTCCAAAAGCGCTATATCCATTACTGATTTCTCTTACGCTGTCATCAAGGTATGAAAAATTAACTTCGCCCCATACAGAATGATGCTGATTAAAACTGAATTTCGGCACGAAATGAAAAACATCAGCGTGATAATCCTTATTTTCCCTGTTCAGGAATGTGAACTGCATGCTCAAATTTTCCAGAGCAGGCTTAAGTGCTATGACATTAAAAAAATCATCTCTGTTGGTAATTTCACCGTCAGTTTTGATCTCTTTATCCATTGAAGACAAAAATCCGTAAGAACAGCCCGGAGTACTGCCTGTGACCTTAAAAGCAAAATTCGGCTGCATAATATTTCTGGTGTAAAACAAATTGCTGCCTACTCCGAACGCATCGAGATCCTCGTTAAAGAAATACCGGTTCTCGGCATAGTATGGCGCATAACGCATATTGAAGGTGTTCTGCGCAAGATCTAAGGGTGCGTCAGAAAAATCCGGATTAACGCTCAGTTTGGCTTTGATCGCATTGCTCGGATTATAAGAGAAATCGAACCCTATATTATCGAGGTCATTCAATTTGTTCTCATCGGGATCATAAGAAGGATCGGGTGAAAATTTATCATTTTTTATGTCATATTTTTTTAAATAATAAGGACGGAAAAGAATATTGCTGTTAGCCTCTATTTTTTCTTTTATTTCTATGTCTGCCGCTTTTCTAAAATAATCTTTATTCCAGTTTATCCTCAAATATGGAGAAATAAAAGTTGTATTGAGGTTCTTATCATATCTAGTCAGAATGATCTTCCAGTTATATGGAGCTTCGCCCTGAAAGCGCAGGTCTTTTAAAGGGATCTCCATATTGCAGGTCCACTTTTTATCAGTTATCTCATTTTGATAGGTGTAGCCGCTGTTCCAGCCTCCGTCAATATTCATATCCTCACTTCTGATACCGTCCGTTCTTCCGCCGAGGGGATAGGCATAAAAAACATAGGCGTAGAATTTATTTACATCCGTAATGATCTGTAACCGAATATTGTTGTCGTTGGAGAAATCATCCCGCTTTCTAAAGCTGCTATCGCCGAAAGTTGAATCGATCTCCGCTTCCCACTGCATAAATAATTTTTCGCCGTTGTGCCAGAACCATGCTCTGTTATCCTGAGCGCATTTAAGCGTGTCTGCACTATCCGCATTATAAAACTCTGTGCACATATTTTCATCGGTAATAACCGGCCGGTCAGAAAATGGAATAGTAAATGCACCGAGCCAGCAGCTTGTGATCATTATTAGTAAAATTACTTTACTCATTTTTGTATAATCCTCTTATAAATTCAACATTTCCTGTTATTTGCAAAGTAATCTAATACTGCTAGTTCTCTAAACATATAAAAATGCGACGAAACGACAAATATTCAGTACAGAATACGATTCTGCGCGCTTATTCTATTTTGGGAGGTTCTTGAATTCTCCAATCCATGGATTATATAAAACAGCTCCGCTTTCTTTCATGTCTGCAATATTTCTGGTAGCTATTGCCATGTTGTTCGCGATACCGGTTGAAGCGATCATTCCGTCAATCGCGGGTAAAGGTTTTCCGATGTTCTCTGATTTAGCCTGAACACGACCCCAGACAGCTGCGGATCCAAGATCAAATGGCACGATCCTGTTCTGGAATCGTTCTTTAAGATCATTATTTACCCATCCGATCAGATTATCCTTTCTCTGACTGCCGGTAAGCTTTTCGATGCCTTTAATAATTTCTCCGATAGAGATTACGCTTATGAATAAAGCTGATTCATCTATGCCTGATATCCATTTTATAACATTTTTGTCAGGATCTTTTTTTATCAGTTCGGAAATTACGCAGGTGTCGAGAATATAATTCATAGTTCCACCGCTCTGGGTTTTTCTTTGCTTCGGGTCAATATCAATTCCTCTTTTGCAAGCGGAGATTTCTGAAAGAACTCTAAAATATTATTTTCAGGCTTTGTAAGCTTCTTATATTCCTCGATAGATATGATCACTACCGCATCTTTGCCGTGCTTGGTCACTATCTGGGGAGAATCCTCCTGCGCAAGCTCGACTAAACTGCTGAATTTATTTTTTGCTTCCTGCAGCTGCCAGTGGTTTTTTATCATTTGCGTCTCCTTTTAGCAGTTAAACTGTCTAGACTGTCTAGATTAAATATAATCAGGAATTACAGAATTGTGAATAAAATAAATGATTACTTCCCCTTATTAATACTCATAAACAGTCACGCAATTATCTTCTCTGTTCAGGTAGTAAATCCTGTTCCCGAAATAATACCTTTTATGATCGGCATTGAAAAAATCATAAGCCTTGCCTACATCCATTTTGAATCTATTGATGAATATACCGTCTTTAAAAGCATCAACTATGCAGTCATATCTGTTGCTATCATTCCTTTCCATCGGAACCTGAACAAGCAAATACCCATTTTTCTCAATCGACATTGCCATAGGTTCAACAGCCCTCTTGAAATTTATTTCGTATTTTCTGTTAACATCATCTAAAAGTGCGACTTTTCTGGTTTGAGCGAAATGTTTTGATTCTTCGTCAGACATAGCCAATTTTCTAAAGTCCTTTTTGATCCTGTAAAGAAGATCGCCTTTTTCATCCATAACATTTATCAAATAATCATCGGTAGAGTTCTTTGCTGTATAAATTCTGTTCTGTCCGACGCAGAAGGATGTGCTGTAATCAAAGAAATTTGTATTGTCTCCGATATACTCACCAATATTCTCTTTTATGGTTTTAACAAATTCAAATTTTGAATTCCTTAAATTCACATGGTTAACATAATGTAATTTCTCATCAACTGTTTTCCATGATTCCATAAGACAAATGTAGCTTTCAGAGTTTACCGGTCTCATATATTTCTGCTCATAATCACCGTAATAAAAGTTCCTGATGAAATCACCTTTTAGATCAAATACCGACATCTTGCTTGATCTTACATCCGACACAAAAAGAGTATCGTTTAATATCATCATGTGTGCAGCCATTTCCATCTCACCCGGGCCGATCCCTTTTCTTCCGATACTCCTTAAATATGTGCCGTTAGGGTCGAACTGTTTAACACAAGAAAGTCTATTATCAAGAATGTAAATATTGCCGTTACGATCGACAGTGATATCGTAGGGATTGATAAAATTCCGCAGCGTATCCTGCGCATTTTCGTCGTATCCGTGTATCGTGAAAACTTCCTTCGGGCTGATCTTGAAATTTGGATCAGAGGGAATATTCTTATTGTAATAAGTTTTAATACCGTCAACTTCGCTTATTGTGTAGTTAAGTTCCTTCTTCGAGCAGCCTGAAAAGATTATCAGGGATATACATACTAAAATCATGCACAAACTTTTTTTCATCTTCATTTTTTAACTTCTCCTGTTTTTATTCCTTCACGCACTTCATCGAGAATGTCAGCGGCAGATCCGATCCCGGGAGAACCCAAAACCCTTCTTCGTTCTCAACCATATTCGGGTACATATCGTATGAACAGAACGGATATTCCCTGACCGACTCTATTTTCAATCCGTTGTTTATTGCAGCCATAACGAACTCGCTGAACGGATGATCCCATTCGTACTCGATGTTATTTACAAGCTTTTCATCCCCGTCGGTGTATGTATAGTCCTCTTTATAACGGCGGACTTTTGTATTGAAATAATGCCCGATCATTTCAAGGTTCTTTTTCTCGTCGTTATACTCGAACAGGTTAGTTGTGGGATGTCCGTCGAGGATGACGAGCTTTCCGCCGGCTTTGAGGAAATGCGCGGCGATACCGAACCAGCGGTCAAGGTCGTTTATCCAGCAGAATACGCCGTAAGATGCGAACACTATGTCGAATTTTCCTTTTAAATTCTTATCGAGCTCAAGCACATTTGAGCAGACGAATTTTGTTTTCAATCCGGTTCTGCCTGCAAGCTCTCTCGCCAGTTCTACAGCTTTATCGGAAAAATCCGCGCCTGTAGCATCTGCTCCCATACGGGAAAGCGACATTGTGGTCATTCCGAAATGACACTGAAGATGCAGTACTTTTTTACCCTTTACATCACCCAGCTCCTCAAGCTCAAGCCGATCAAGCGTATTATTACCTTTCAAAAATCCGTCCACATCGTAGAATTCCGATTTTTTATGTATGCCTACGCGTTCGTTCCAGTTCTTTTTATTAGCTTCAAAATATTTGTTCATTTTATTAACTCCATTATTCTTTAAAACCTCACATTCTGAAGATCAGCCAGATTTTCTTCTTTCAGCTCAATATCCGAGAATATTATGAACTTGGGCGGTAAGACTTTCGTTTGCCCGTTCTTTACTTTGTGAGTTTCATGAAAAGTGTTCAATATTACAGCGTTGTCCGTATAGCGTTCTCCGTGTGTTGTCTCTATGCCGTTGAAAAAGTGAAGCATTTCACTGCGTGACTTATTTCTGAACGTTATAAGTTGTGACTTGTAACTG
>CALMWI010000264.1 GCA_937873545.1 uncultured bacterium
AAAAGTATGCCTCATAATTAAAACCTAGTTCGTTAAGCACATCTATACAAGATTTTTCTTCGAGTAAGTTCTTTGCACTATTCAATATTATTTCTTCATGAGTAGAAAAAATAGTTTTCCCCATATATCTTCTGTACCTCTGCTTTATGGATGAAATACTCTTGCCAAAGAAGTTTTCTAAAACAGTTTGAATACAAACATCTTTTTTGCAGTTAGAGCACAGAATCTCGTAAACTATATCGCAAAATTCACGGTCATTTAGTTCTCTAAAGGGTTTCATAATTTCTTCTCTACCTTACCTTCTCAAATATTACATCGTAAACTGTTTTGCCTTTATCGTATTCGATGAACTTTCCGGCAAAGATTATTCCGACAATGAGTATCGTGATTATCGTGATCCCGATCCTGACTGCCCAGTGAGGCTGATACGAAAGGATCTCCTGCGTTTTTTCGCTGCGGTCTATTATATTGTTTATTTTATTATTTTCAGGCATATTAATTCCCCAGTTCGAGCTGATTTTTTACAAGATTGAAATATGCGCCTTTGAGCTCGGCAAGTTCTTTATGCGTTCCTTTTTCGATGATCTTTCCTTTTTCGATGACTACTATCTGATCGGCATTTTTAACCGTGCTTAATCTGTGCGCGACAATTATAACCGTTTTACCTTTGAAGAACTGATCGAGGTTCTCCATTATGACCTTTTCGTTATTGGCATCAAGCGCGTTCGTGGCTTCGTCAAAGAAAATAAATTCGGGATTTTTATATACAGATCTTGCTATGAGTATCCTCTGCTTTTGACCCTGACTTAGTCCGTGCCCGTCATTTCCGATCTTGGTATTATAGCCGAGAGGCAGAGATTCTATAAATTCTTCGATGTTCGCGACATGAACCGCGTGCTTGAGTTTGTCTTTATCCGGCTTTTCGTCGCTTATTGAAATATTGTTCGCGATAGTATCTGAAAAAATAAATCCTTCCTGCATAACTACGCCGCATTTTTTTCGCCATTCGTTGCTGTTTATGATCTCAAGATCATTCCTGCCGACTTCGATAATTCCTTTCTGGGGCTTGTAAAATCCGAGTATGAGTTTTAACAATGTGGTCTTGCCGCTTCCGCTTGTGCCTACTACCGCCGTAATTTTACCCTGCGGTACTGTCAGGCTTATATCTTTTAACACGAATTCCGATTCAGGGCCTTCGTACTGGAAGGATAAGTTTTTCACACTTATCGTTTTATCTGTTCCGATATCCGTTATTTTATTCAGATTAGTATTCTCTTCATCTTCCTGATTATGTATCTCCCCTAGCCTTTCCAAGCTTATTTTTGCGTCCTGCATCGAATGCATGAAAAATATCAGTTGAGATATTGGGCTGTTAAGCTGGCCGATTATATATTGAACCGAGATCATCATACCGAGGGTCATATCGCCTTTTATAACAGCATAGGCGGAAAAAAATGATATGAGAATATTTTTACCTTCATTTATCAGCATCCCGCCTGAATTCTGATACTGATCGAGGCTGAGGCTTTTGACATTCAGCTTAAATAATTTAGCCTGAATGTTCTCCCAGTCCCATCTTTTCTGTTTTTCGCAAGTGTTCAGCTTTATTTCCTGCATTCCGGTTATCATCTGGATCAGGTTGCTGTTATTCTCTGACATTACCTCAAACTTTTTGACATCAAGTTCTTTTCTCTTCTTCATAAATATTCTGATCCAGATCACATACAGAATACTGCCTATCAGGAATACAAGAAATATTTTGACGCTGTAAATTATCATTACTATACTGAATATGATAAAGTTAACAGCTGAGAAAAGTATGCTTAAAGTCTGATTGGTCAGAAACGATTCTATCCTGTGAT
>CALMWI010000265.1 GCA_937873545.1 uncultured bacterium
GAATGAGATCGTTCAGTTCTATTATTATGGAGCGCAGGATAGTAAGAAGCACAGAAAAGCCGATGATGTTAAGGAAGATCAGCGAGAGTTTTTATTCGCTCAGTGCCGTGATTGCGTAGATAGTGTTTTGAAAAGTAAGTTGTACAGCACTAAGGCGATCCTGACTTTGAGTAAAGATGCGATTGTGTCGGGCGGCGGGGTGTATGCGTAAAAATAATTGCAGAAAAATAGAAGAGTGTCACTAGATGACACTGATCGTTTGTTATATTGCTCTTATCATAGCTAAAAGAGTAATTTAACTGGAGAGGAAAAGTGAAATGGGAAAAGAAATGAGTAGTGTAAAATTGTTCGAGTCGAAAAAAATCAGGTCCGTCTGGAACGAAGAAGAGGAGAAATGGTATTTTTCCATCGTAGATGTGATAGAAGTTCTGACGGAATCTTCAAATCCAACGGATTACTTAAAAAAACTAAGGAAAAGGGATTCTGAGCTCGGAAACTACATAGGGACAAATTGTCCCCAGGTAGATATGTATAACAATTCAGGAAAACTCAGGAAAACTCTGAGCGGTTCAGTCGAACATGTATTCCGCATCATTCAGTCTATCCCCTCTCCTAAAGCTGAACCGTTTAAAAGATGGCTGGCTCAGGTTGGAAGAGAGAGAATTGATGAGATTGAAGATCCCGAGATAGGTTTTGACAGGCTTATGGAAACATATCTGAAAAAAGGTTATAGCAAAGAGTGGATAAATCAGAGACTTAAAAGTATCGAAGTCAGAAAAGAACTGACTGACGAATGGGATGACAGAGGAGTAAAGAAAGATCTTGAATATGCCATACTCACCGATGAGATCACAAAAGCATGGAGCGGTTTGACGGTAAAAGAATATAAAGGTCATAAAAGCCTGAAAAGAGAAAGTCTCAGAGATAATATGACCAATCTTGAACTTGTGCTCAATATGCTTGCCGAAGCTACAACGACGGTGATAAGCAAAGAAAAGAAGCCCGATACTTTTGAAAAAAATCGCGAGATAGCAAAGCAGGGCGGAACTATTGCCGGTAATGCCCGTAAAGAGATCGAGGAAAAGTCAGGCAAGAAAGTTGTGTCAGAATCAAATGCAAAGCAGATCCTTGAAAATACTATCAAGAAAAAGCTGAAAGAGAAGAAGTGAAATGGGAAAAGAAATGAGTTCTTATTTGACAAACAAAAAGTATAAGAAACAATAAATTCTGTATATTTCATAATATTCGATACTTCTTTGTTTGACAGTTATTTGATGGGAGCTATAATGATTCACAAGAAAAAATATTAGAAGACTTGATCAAACTTAGAAGTTAAAAATTAGAAAAAGGAGGAGCACAATGAAAATATTTTTTACAATTACTGTCAGTGTTATGATATTTTTTATCTTAACTTCCTGCACAAAAGATGATGATCCTGTATCAGGTGAACAAAAGAACTGGTTCGTTGTCGATACTCTCGGAAATCCGATCAGTGGAGCTAAGATAGTTGCTTCATATTACAGAGAAGTATTTGATTCAACTGGTGTGATTGCTACTCTCCAGCCTGTAAGTAAGTATAGTTTGATATCTTGTAGTTTTTATCTTTCTGATTCAGCACAGGTTGATCTGACAGTAAAAAATTATTTTACAAAAGATACTGTTAAAGTTTTAATCAACGGTAGTATATACTCTGCAGGATACTGTTATTGTATGTGGGTTCTCAAAAATTCTGACAATGAATATGTTCTTAACGGTGTATATGAAATTGAACTGGCTTTCAATGATATACTAGCTAGGTATAACTGTTATATGGTATGCTATGATTATGACGGTGTTGAAGAAAATGAACTGGAATATATAGCAG
>CALMWI010000266.1 GCA_937873545.1 uncultured bacterium
GCCTGTTTTATAATCGAACTTTCTTTCAGGCAGGCTGAACACGCCCATGATGCTCTCATACAAAAAGTGCATTTCCAGCTTGGTGGCGTCGAACGGTATGAATGTGTTGTTCTTTACAGTGCTCGCATAGTCTCTGATATAGATCTTTGCTTCAATAATAATGTCTTTACCGGTATCATCGGGCTTTGTGTAGGAAAAATCCCCCATTTCAAGACCGGAGCTGATCTTGGACAGATATCTTGTTATAAAAGTTTTTATCTCGTGATCTGTCTTGTGCGAAAAAGAGCTTCTGAAGATCGTATCTGCCATACCGGTAAGATTATATTTTACAGTTCCTTCAGCGTTGTTGCCCTTCAGTTTAAGATCAATATTTAAGGTCGAATTGTTCTTTGAGGGTTCAGATACGGGAGTTGTTCTTAAAATATCGCCTTTTTCACTAGCTATTATATAGCTGTTGTCTTCTTCATATTTCGGAAGAAAATCCTTTGTCGTCTCATCCGTGGGATCGAACACGAATTCAGGTTCGCCTTTATCGTCGTATGATACTGTTATCGCATGATTGAACCAGAGCACCGGAGCTTCCGGGTTATGTTTTCCGCCCGACAGTATCAGGATCACATCGGACCCTACTCCGGCAAGTCTCAGCATAGCGGTCAGAAGAGCGGCTTTATCTCTGCAGACGCCGCCTCTCGTATCGAAAGTGAAAGAAACATCATGGGGTTCGAATCCGGGCCTGTTCTTTTCCATGTCAACGCCTAAGTATCTGACATTCCGCGCCACCCAGTAGAACAGCCGCGAAGCTTTTTCCTGTCTCGTAGATGCGCCTTCAATTATCTCGGCGACCTTTTTTTTCATATCCTCATTAGGAACCATGTGAGGCTTTACGATATTAAAATACCATCTTGAAATATCCTCCCAGTCCTTTACCGTCGTGATCCTGACATGGTGAGTTATGAAATTATAGTCTTCGGCATCGCTTTCCCATACCAGTTTCTGCGCGTTTTTGTTGTTCCATGAATAAACCGTCCTTCCGTTATCCTCTTTTTGAATAAAATCGTATTTAATATCTTTTTTCTTAAGTTCGTGAATGTAGAGTTTAACTGACGAAGGAGCATCGATCTCAAAATAAT
>CALMWI010000267.1 GCA_937873545.1 uncultured bacterium
ATAAATAAAACATTTTATAAGGCGGAACTTACTAATCTGAACTTTGCCGATTCTGAAAGATCCAGAAAGACCATAAATGACTGGGTGGCTGAGAAGACCAAAGACAAGATCAAAGATCTTATCCCTGAAGGTATCCTTGACGCTCTTACAAAACTGGTTCTGACCAATGCTGTGTATTTTAAAGCTGAATGGGCAGAGCAGTTCAAGAAAAACAGCACGGAACAGTCTGAATTCTTTACTTCAAAAGGAGCTGTCAATGCTGATCTGATGCACCTCAAGCACCGTTACAATTATATGGAGAACAGCGAGCTTCAGTTCATCGAAATGCCCTATAAAGGCGGCGATGCTTCCATGTTCGTCCTTCTCCCGAAAAATAAAGACGGGCTGAAAGCTATTGAGAAAAAACTCACATATCAGAACATCACGGATTACACTGCTCAGATGCAGAAAAAAGAAGTGGATGTGTTTTTCCCTAAATTTAAAATGTCGCTTTCTTACGAGCTCCGTGAGCTGATGGGCAAGCTCGGTATGAAGGCCGCTTTCAGCAAATCAGCCGATTTTTCAAAAATGAACGGTAAAACCGATCTGTATATTTCCGCGATTATCCATAAAACATTTATAGCAGTTGACGAAGAGGGTACAGAAGCCGCGGCAGCTACAGCTGTCGTAATGAGGATGAAATCTATGCCTCCGCAGGATGACTTCGCCACTTTCAGAGCAGATCATCCGTTCTTCTACTTTATAAAAGAGAAAACTACGGGAACTATCCTCTTCGCTGGAAGGGTTATCGATCCAAGTAAGAAATAATGACCGGTGAAAGAAAAGACAGATCGCACCTTATTCAGTTCGCTAAGGATAACGAAGCTGAAATAGCTTTACTGCCGGAAAATTATAACGGTTATTTTCCTGATGAGCCTGAAATTATTACTGCCGAAGACTGGACCGAATTGTACAGAAATGATAAAAATATCATAACTGTCGATGTGCGTTCAGAAGCTGAATTTGAGGAAGATCACCTGCCCGGAGCAATAAACTTTCCTATTTTGAACAACTGTGAGCGTGATGAAGTCGGATTTCTGTATAAGCAGGTATCCCCGCAAGCCGCGCTTTTTCTCGCACTAAAAACAGCTGATAATAAAGCCGATAGAATATCATCCTTTTGTGAAAATCTCGGGTCAAAAGAAATATATGTTTACTGCTGGCGAGGCGGCGGCAGAAGCTCGGCAGCCTGTCATTATTTTTCGCAGCACGGCATTAAATGCATAAAGATACGCGAAGGATACAAAGCTTACAGACATCAGATCTATCAGCTCTTTTATGAAGATCCGTCAAGCCTGAATTTCGTAGTTCTTTCAGGCCTTACCGGTTGCGGCAAGACTCAGATCATCGAAAATCTTGCAGGGAAACTAACTGTCTTCGACATTGAAAAAGCCGCCGGACACGCATCAAGCCTGTTCGGACACATCCGGTTTGAAGTTAAAACGGATGACATCCCGGCAAATCAGCTTCAGTTCGAGAACAGACTGTTCGAACAGGTGATCTCTCAGGGATTGGCAGAACTGCCTTTTATAGCCGAAAGCGAAAGTAAAAGGATATCAAAATTCAATATTCCCGATAAACTATACGAAAGGCTGCTCGAATCGCCTGTCATCGAAGTAAGATCAGACATGATAAAAAGGGTCGAAAGGATCAGGGCCGAATACTTTTCGGACGGTATTGAAAGAGCTTATCAGAC
>CALMWI010000268.1 GCA_937873545.1 uncultured bacterium
GGCGGGGGGATTATAGCGGGCGGCGGGCAGCGGGCAGCGGTCATCTCCCCCAACCCCCCGACCAGCGGCCGGGGAGGCGAACGGCGGGCGGGAGAGCGCTGGCGGCGGCCCGGCCTGGGCGGGGGAGCCGACCGCTGACGGCTGAGAGCTGAAGGCTCTCCCTCCGACAGTGCTACCATGCGCGCCGCGCGAGGAGGAGGGAGCGATGCACCTCTGTGTCGTCGGCACCGGCTACGTGGGACTCGTGACTGGCGCCTGCCTGGCGGACTTCGGCACTCCTATGCTTTTGGGGGAGGGTTACACCGTGCTTCCCGTGCTGGTATATAATGAGTACATGTCTGAAAGCGCCACAGACCCCTACATGGCTTCCTGCCTGTCGGTGATCATTGTGTTCTGCTCTGCGGAAATCTGCCATGCCATCGGCACTGGTAAGCTTAAGAAGTTGTTTAGATTGAATCTTACAAGACCCCATGAGTTGGCTCTGTCGGTACCGAGCCATGCGCCTTCCTGTCCTGTCAGAAGCCTCTGAGGAAAGTCTGCGTAGTTTGATGTTTCGATAAGCGAATAGATTCCGCCCATTGCGTTTACTCTCAGGTTAGGAACTTCATTGGTAAGTCCGCCCTGGAACTGCGCATTTGCAAAACCCGTCATTGCAAGAATGCTTAGTATGACCATCAGTTTTTTCATTTTGACTCCTTATTTTTGTTAATCTTCGCACAGACAATTAATATTTCAATCGTAAATTAAGATATTCTGAATGTAAAGTCAACTACTTTAATTACCCGTAAGCCTGTTGCTCCAGAGTTTTACGGCCTGATTTATGATATAGGCCGCCACCTGGGGACCGATCTGCTGCAATGCTGTCTCTTTGGCTGTATTCTCGCTTATATGAGCCTTCTTTCCAGCTACGGAATGTGTTGATACTATTTCACCTGTCCTGCAGTCCGTAAGCTCAAGATTTATCGTGATCTGAAGGCTTTTCATTGATTTTATATTATAGGTATTTTCAAGCGAAATAAATTCGTAATCCGTATTTCCCTCAAGTAAAAAATCTATCTTCTGCTTTTTTAGAGAATCAGGATCAGTGACTTCGTTTTTAATATTCTTAAGCTTCATTCCTTTTTCGATCAGGAATTTTTTTACCGAAGCTTCAGCTTTATCGTCTTTTTTTCCGTTCTTGTCGTAAATCCTGACTGCGAAAGCGGGAAGTTTCATTTCCGTAAGAAGTAACTTAAGTGCCATTTCATCCTGAACTATCTGATCCACAACATCTGTTATATCGGCAGTGATCGTGACTTTAACAGTACCCGCTTCGGTCTTAGCCGTTTCGTTCACGCTGTATTTTTTTATAAATCCGTTCGATTTAGATATAATGTTATCGCTGATCATGACATAGTTCTCGGCGATCTGTTTTGATGAAAGAAAAACACCCACGGAATTCTCCAGCGCGTTCCTTTTAGCCGCCATAAGGGCGTCAGATTCACCTGCGCCTTCTCCAATTCCCTTTACATTCACGAAATCGGCTGAAAAACACATAGCGGCAGCCGCTAAAATAAAAAATGTACGGATGAAATTCATTGTATCCTCCGTTAATTATCTTTTACGCATCTTACAGAAAGACCGAACTGCTTTATAACGGCGAGACCGTCAGATTTTAGGCTGTCGTTATACAGACAAGTCGCATATGCCATGCTTGAAGGCAGATACTCGTTCGTGCTTGCCCACCAGTATCCGCGGGTATTCAGGTCGTAAAAATAGCCTAGATTAAGCCTCCATCCGCCTGGAAGCGCGGTAAATCCCGTCTCGTTCAATGCGCCGGTGTTAGGATATGTCCAGTGGTCAAATCCTGCTTCTTTCAGCTTTACTCCCGCGCTGTCTTCTCCGCCGATCCAGTTTTTGAGCACATCCCATTCATCATCAGAAGGCACATGCCATCCTTCCGGAGCTAAAAGCCTCGCATCTTTTACCGCATACCAGTTATACATATAGCCGTAAACAGAAGAGACCGACAGATCATTATTATAACTGCATCTTGCGGCAGAGACCATGCTGTTCCAGCCTGAGTAGTCGGATACCTCGGGAACCTCTTCGCCGTTCCTGAAACGGGTAACTTTAAGATTTGAAGCCATCCATATCTGGCTTCCGATCCCGATAGTCGGATAAACATTGCCGTCTATATCGGTTACGGTTCCGACCTCACCAGTATGATCGACAAAAGGCACTTCTGATGGATTCGAATCTTCGCTGCAGC
>CALMWI010000269.1 GCA_937873545.1 uncultured bacterium
ATGAGTCAGGAAATATTTATATATTTGATCGAACCAAATATATGATATTCAAATACGATCAAAAAGGCAGTTTTATAAAATCCTTTGGAAGACAGGGTCAGGGCCCGGGCGAGTTTATTCAACCGGGAGCGATGGTAGTAAGAAAAGATACTTTGTATGTAACTGAAATAAGAAGCTACAAAATATCGAAATTCAATTTAGATGGTGAATTTTTGGGAGATAAAAAATATCCTGATATTAATAACTTTCCGTTGCTCCCGTCAAAATTCGGCGAAAACTATATTACTGTTTTCGGTGCAACAAAAAGCATTGTTACGGATGAAGGTAAGAGAACTAATATTAAAGAAACCTCCTTATATGATCACAAATTTGATTTCATCAAGAATCTTCATATTCTCGAATATGAGCCTACTGCTGAAGATGCGGAGTTTGATCCGTCTGAAAAAGGAATACAAGCTGCCGCTTCAGATATCAATGCCTATGTATATGTGCATTCAAAAACTCAGTATAAAATAGATGTTTACGATATTATCGGAAATAAAGTTAGAGAGATCAGAAAATATTATTCAAGAATAAAAACACCTTTAGATTTCCATAAAAAATATGAGGAAATCTGGGCAAAACAGGGTAGGAAGTATAAATCTGAATTCAGGAACTCCATTTATCAACTTCGAACAGACAAATATAACAGATTGTGGGTATCGGGACCTACAAACAAAGAAGAAGAAGGTTACTATTATGATATCTACGAAAACGATATTTTCATTAACAGAGTTAAGCCGGAAATGGAAGAAGGATATGGGTTGTTATTTGTAGCTGATAAAATTATCGGTTATAATTCGAGTGAAAATAAGATTAAGATCTATGAGTATTAACACCTAAAATAAGGCTATGTGTAAAATAGTGGAGGATGCATGAGATTATTTCAATTAACAGTTTTACTAGCTATGTGCTTTATGTTTATCGGATGCTGCAGCTCTTATAAAAATATGGTGCTTGTGAAGGGTGGAAAATTCATGATGGGCGATAAAGAGTACAACGAAGCTGTTCCTTATCATGAAGTAAAAATAAGCAGTTTCAATATTGGCGTTTATGAAGTAACGCAGGCAGAATGGGTTTCCGTAATGGGAGAGAACCCGAGTAATTTTAAAGGCGATAAATTACCTGTTGAAAACATAAGCTGGTACAAAGCGATCGATTTCTGCAATAAACTGAGCGAATCTGAAGGTCTGGAAAAATGTTACACAAAAACCACAGAAAAGGATTCTGCAAATATTAAAAGGAATGATGAGATGAAGGTAGTTGTAACCTGCAATATGGAAGCTGACGGATACCGTTTGCCGACGGAAGCCGAGTGGGAGTACGCTGCAAGAGGCGGAAGAAAAAGCAAAGGATATTGCTATAGCGGAAGTAACGATCTTAAACAAGTCGGTTGGTATGTCAGAAACTCGGGAAATGAGATATTGCCTGACAGCACAAAAATATATGAGTCTGAATTTGTAAAGAAAGCAGGCTGTTCATCAAAAGAAGTCGGAAAATTAAAACCTAATGAGCTTGGCATATATGATATGAGCGGAAATGTTTATGAATTATGCTGGGATAACAAAGACTATTACTATACTTCCTACCAGGTTGATCTTGAAGACCCGATGTTCGGAAAAGAACTTTGGATCCCGCGCCGTATCTGCCGTGGAGGCAGCTGGTATTACGATTCGTACAACAGTCTTATAATTGACCGTGTTGCAATGGCTCCGTATTCTCCATGGTCCAATCAGGGATTAAGATTAGTTCGCAAAGCTAAATGTTTCTTTAGATAGAATTTATTAGAGTTAAATTTCGAAATCTATAATCCCGTCTTCAAGGCGGGATTTTTTATTTATTTTATCCGGTAAAAATCATCTTTCATCCGCAAACATCCGCTTCCCGTCATAAGTTGATTGAGCTTCCGTAAATTTAAGTATAATTTACCACAGCTTATAAAGAGATAGAAATATTTAAAAATACGGGGAGTAGGAATGAAGAAAGTATTGATAGCATTAGTGGCAGCACTTATCATTTTAAGCTGCACAAGAAAATCTGAGAATTTCACAGTCACGGAAGTTAACGGAGTAAAGCTCTGCAGTAATACCGGAGTGCCGAACGATCCTGAAGCGAAGCTTGAGCTGAAAAAACTTTTTACGATCTCTTCAGAATCAGGTGCTGATTCAACGGCCGTTCTTAAGTTCCCAAGCATGATAGTCGAGGATAGGTTTCAGAACAGTTATGTTCTTGATGCCATGGCTGTGAATGTGAAAAAATACGATTCTCTTGGAAAATTCATTAAAGCTATCGGCAGAGATGGACAGGGGCCGGGAGAATTTTATGATCCTACAATAATGTATATTGTTAACGATACTTTAAATGTTTACAGCAACGGTTCGTGTATAATCAGTAAATTTGATCTCAACGGAAATTTCTACTATGAAAAAAAGATAGACAGGATACAGCCTCAATGGCTAAAATATTCACCTACAGGAAAGAGCTTATCAGCTTTCGTATTCATACCGAATCTTGGAAAAAACAGGGAGATTGCAGATCTGAATCTTTCTTTGATAGATTTGAGTAAACTGACAGTAAAGAGCTGTATTAAGCAGAATCCGATGAATCAGGAAGGAGTAATGTCCGGGAGAATATCTTTAATTGATTTTTATTCTCCTTTTGCAACGGACGATAATTATGCCTATATATCTGACAATACCGATTCTCAATATAGGATTCTTGCCTATGATCATGACGGCAAAAAGAGGTCAGAGATCAGAAAAGATTATCAGAAGATCCGTTACGAGAAGAATGAGATCGGGAAATACCGTGAAGATATGTCTAAAGTGATGAGAAAAGAAGACGAACTGAAGATCGATAATTTTAAAAAAGCGGTCTATGCCATGTACACAGATAAGTATGGACGACTTCTTGTAATTCCAAGCATAGACAGAATTATAGATAAAGACGGAGTATATATTGACATCTTCAAAGACGGTAAATTCCTTAACAGGGTCAGCTACAGACTGATGGATAAAAGTACGATAGGTTTGTTATGGATGCTCAGAAGTGATGTGATCTTTTCAAGAACAAGGCTTTACTATCTTGACAGAGATAAAAATGTAATTGATGTTTACGATTATTAATTATTAAACTTGCCGAATTCGCATTAAATCGGACAATTCACTTGCCGAATTTGCATGAATTGAGAAAGTTCGTGCGTAAGGAAGTTTCTAAAACAGCAAGGTATTATTTTCTTGACAACGGCGTTCTCAACTCGATAGGAAATACGTATAATCCTTTAAATCTTAGAAAAGATACAGGCGCTTTATGGGAGAACTACCTGTACAGTTCTAAAAATTTAAACTGCGATAAAATTCTGATCTACTATTTCAGGATATGTTCAAAGAATTCCGCTGGACTGATAATCTTTATTCCTTTGAATTCCGGCACTGGAAAATGCTTTAGATTCCCTGTAACCAGATACGGTGCGCCTGAGCTTACGGCTGCTTCAAGAAATTTTAAATCTTCAGGATCAGGGATTGATAAATCCAAAGGCAGAGGTGATGTATGTTGCCCATTAGCCTTGATCTGTTCAATTAAGTCCGTTATATTATGTTGGGTAATATGAAATTTCGGCCTCGACATTACATTTTCATATTCTGCAATGATCCTGTAGTCATAGACTAATTCAATATAACCTGAAGCTACTAACCTGACAATAAATCCCGGAATTCCGTCCGGATTTAGAAGCCCTGATATAAGAACATTCGTATCGAGAACTATCTTCATCGGCTTTCTCTGGCAGCTTTTATTTCAGCTTCGATCTCTTCATCTGTCAATTTATTCAAACCACTTTTGACTGATTGCTCCTGAATTGACATGACCGCCTGCTCTGCTTTCACTTTTCTGATTATATCCAAAGATCTTTCATAGTTCTCAGGATCGGTTGAAAGCATGATCGCAACAGGCTTTCCGTTTAGAGTTATAGTCATAGTATTTTCGTCCGAAAGCTCTTTCCAAACATCTTTCGGCTTTGTTCTAAAATCCCTGACAGCGACAAATTTCATAGCTGACTCCTTTTCTGCTTAATCCTAATATACACAAATGTCACACAATTGTCAACAGCGGGATTTTTTATTTCCTGAAAATATCGCTTGACAAGCAATATTTTATTCCGTAAATTGTATATACCGTCTATATACGGTTAAAACAGAATGAACGGAGTGAAATATGAAAATTATAATCAAGAACTCATCACCCGACCCGATCTACAAGCAGATATCCGACCAGCTGAGGGGCATGATCATTACGGGCGAACTGAAATCCGGCGAAGCTCTTCCGTCGATCAGGAACCTTGCAAGGGATCTGAGGATCAGCGTGATCACAACGAAAAGAAGCTATGAGGATCTCGAGCGCGAGGGATTTCTGGAGACAGTCGGCGGGAAAGGTACTTTTGTAGCTCCGCAGAACAGGGAATTCATCAAGGAGCAGAAGCTGAAGATAATCGAAGCTAAGCTATCCGAAGCTGTTGAAGAAGCGCGGATGCTGGGATTAAAAAAGAACGAGCTTAAAGAAATGCTCGATGCTTTATATGAATAATCTATTAATAAGAGGAATTTAAAATGACTAA
>CALMWI010000270.1 GCA_937873545.1 uncultured bacterium
CTCCTTTCCCGATACTATGTCAATATCTCAACAAGATAAAAATTCTTTGATCTCTTTGCTAATTATTTATTACGATATTTTTGAATTTAAATAATATTATCAATTCTTTTCTCTTTGACTTTACAGAGGATTTACTTTAAATTAAATCGGTAAAAATTAAACTTAAAGAGACGAATGGAGCATCCGGAAAAACCTACTTTTTTTATCAATCCCGACAGGTTCAGGTATCAGCTTGAGCGGTATAATATGACTGTTCCGGAATTTCTAAGCCTGATCAACGAGGACAGGACAAGAGAAGTATATACAAAAGAGGATATTGACGATTATCTGAACGGGAAAGCTAAAGTCAACGAAAGGTTCTTATCAAGGTTTGATAAAATATTTGAATCCGGCCTCACATGGGTGATCTCGAACAGACCTTTGCCGGACAAAAGAAATATGAGCATTTTCTTCAGAAAAGACGAATTCAACAGTGATCTTAATCTTGAATCGAGAAAGAAAATAGCTGAATATGAGGAGCTTAAGACTGAAATAAGCATTATGTCAAAGCAGCTTGGTATAAAGCAGGATAGAAAACTTGGTTCCTATACAGTACACGATGATCCTAAAGTAGTGGCAGGCACAGTCAGAGCCGAGTTTGACAGGATAATTGAAATTCTTTTAGCAGATAAAGAAATCAAAAAACATAATGATGAAAGAAGTTATCTGAGCAACCTGATCGCGGCTTTCGAATATCTTAATATCTTTGTTTTTGAGTTCATAGACGGCAGCAGATTAAGGGAAAAGGAAATAAAGTTTAACGGTTTTTTTACTCTGCCGAACTTAATAGCGGTAAAGCGAAATCAGAAATATATGAAAAGAGAGATCTTCACTCTCTCCCACGAACTAGGTCACTATCTGATCAACACGGAAGAGATTGACGAAGTCATAGAATCTTTCAGTGAGGATAAACGGATAGAAAAGTGGTGCAACGACTACGCTTTCCATTTCCTGCTGGGAGAAAACATCGGAATATATAATTCACTTGACAGAGCTTCAGAATCAAACAACTATCACAGACATGAAATAAAGACTTTATCTGAGAGAACTTTCTTAAGCGAATACGCCTTTTTTACAAGACTGAGAATAGAGAACAGAATATCCGAGACTGATTACAATTACATTAAAGGGCAGATCGAAGCCAGCGTAGCAGCCGCGGATGCAGAAAGACAGTCGCAG
>CALMWI010000271.1 GCA_937873545.1 uncultured bacterium
GTTTTAACATTTTACCTCAGTTTACTTCCACTCTTTGGATTTTTGACGCATCTATTTAAGCTCTATGACCGTAACCCCGTAATCGCCCTCGCCGTACTCTCCGAATTTCTTTCTTTTTATGTACGGACTCTTCTCAAGAAAATCATTTATAAGCTTAGATAAGATTCCCTGACCTTTGCCGTGAACGATCTCGCAGTAGTTCATATTGTTAAGCATCATGTTTTCGATATGCTTTTCAACAAGCATGACTGCCTCGTCTCCCCTCTTCCCTCTCAGATCAAGCCTTAATGAAACGGCATTGTCTTCTGAAGGACTGAACTTGATGTTGACATTAACTTCATCTTGCCGTTCAATTACATCTAAAATATCGGTGAGTTTAACTTTAAGCTTCATGCTGCCGATGGTAACCTCCGCGTTCTTGCCTGAAATGCTTTCCACGATGCCTGAAGTTGAGAATCCGCTGATCTTTACTTCCATTCCCGCTTTGATCTCGCCTTTGAATGTTTCTTTTTTCGCTTCAGGCTCTTTTGTAAGCAATTCGATCTTCTTCTTTTCAGTCTCTATTTCGCTTTTTATCTCTTTGACGACTTTTTTATCGGCATTCGATGATTTTATCTCAGCGACGGCATTCTCGATAGCTTTATTTGAAGTTTCAATTATGACTTGAGCCTTTTTTGCAGCTTCCTTTAATATCTTTTTCTCGTTCTTCGATATTTCTTCATACTTCTTATTGTACAACTCCTTCAGTTCTGTAAGCTGCTGATTCACGCTCTTTGACTGCCTGAGAAGGTTATTGTAATTCGTGATCTTTTCATCAAGCTCCGAGATAAGTCCCTCTAGATCTTCCTTCTCATTCGATATGAATTTTCTAGCATTTTCAATTATATACTGCGGAAGACCATGCCTTTTTGAAATTTCAAAAGCGTAGCTTGAGCCTGGTATCCCCGACCTGAACTTATAGGTCGGAGTTATATTCTTTTTATCGAACTCCATCGAACCGTTCTCTATACCCTCTGTCTTATATGCGAAAGATTTTAAAATTCCCTGATGCGTCGTAGCCAGCGTTATGAATTTTCTTTTTGTCAGTTCAGTCAGAACAGCCATGGAAAGACTTGAACCTTCAGCCGGGTCCGTCGAGGCTCCGATCTCATCAAAAAGCACCAGCGAATCTTTGTTTTTCGACCTGAGCACTCTTGAGATCTTAGTTACATGCGAGCTGAAAGTCGAAAGATCGTTCTCTATTGACTGACCGTCGCCGATATCGGTGAATATCTCCGAAAATACGCCTATGTTGGAATTGCTCTGAGCCGGAATGTGCATTCCCGCTTTTACCATCAGGCAGAATAATCCTACGGTCTTTAATGTAACGGTCTTGCCCCCCGCATTAGGCCCCGTAATGACCAGCGTGTTATATTTTTCGCCTATCTCAAGATCTAGTGGCACAACTCCATGTTCTCCGTGGGTGTCCCAGAGCAGAGGATGCTTTCCGTAATAAATGTTTATTATGTTTTTATTATTTATTCTCGGATGGTGGCAATGGTATTTTGCGCTGAACTTAGCCTTTGAATAAATAACATCGATTTCCGCCGATATCTCAAGATCCGATAAAAGTTCGTTCTTTATCTGAAATACTTTCGTTGAAAGCATCCTGATTATTCTTTCAATCTCTTTTCTTTCCTGCCTTATAAGTTTTTCCATCTCGGAATTGATCTCGATAGCTTCATAAGGTTCGATAAAAACAGTGTTTCCGGAAGCACTTTCGTCTATAACTATACCTCTTACTTTATTCCTTTTATCCGCTCTGACGGGAATTACGAACCTGCCGTCCCTGATCGTTATTTCGCCTTCTCTTGTATATCCTGCATGAGTGTAGGCATCGAAAACTTCGCCTGTTTTTTTTCTTAGTTTATTCTGCGCAGTCAGTATTGAACTTCTTATGGATTTCAGCTCTTTTGAAGCGCTGTCAAGAACGCTTCCGTCCTCATCGACAGCTTTGAGAATATCTTCCTCAATATCTTCAAATGTTTCAATATCTTCGCAGATCTCATATAAACAAGGGTATTTATCTTTTTTAGTATGCATAAATGAAAATAATTTTCTGAAAACCGACATGCTGGAAGCTATATTGAACAGGTCTTTTGTATCCATCATCTGCTCAGGCGCGTTCAGATG
>CALMWI010000272.1 GCA_937873545.1 uncultured bacterium
TCTGAAGTTATATTCCCGCCGGTGACAGCAGATGTTATACCAACATTAGTTATCGAATCTGTCGCTACCGTTGGCGCTAAAATATACCCGAGCCCGAGCAGACCGTTCTGATAATGCTGAAGTATATCCGAAGCGGGCAGCGCATTGTCCCAGATAGCCACTTCGTCTATCATCCCTGTATAGCTGTGATTAGCGAATTCAGGTTTACCTATGTAAATATTTCCGGCGGTCTGAGTAATTGATCCGCCTGCAGGGATATAACTGCTTTTTTCTACACCGTTGACATACATCTTTGCAGTTGTACCGTCATATGTGAATGCCATGTGATGCCATTGGTTCATCGATACTGCTTCGGGTGAAGCTGTTGCCCATTGTGAAGCGATCGTACCGGGATTCGCTGAATTTTCATTGAACCACAGAGACCATGTTGTCCAGGGAGAACTCCATTGTGAAGCATAATAGTTTTTTGTGACCATTGAGGTGTATTAACCGTACTTTGTCGAATTGACCCACGCTTCAACGGTAATATAGTTCGTGTTGAAAGAAGGTATTTTGATAAAACTTGTGCCTACGCTGAAATTGACCGCGTTCCCGACTTTTCCCGCAGGAAATGTTACACCGCTGCCGACAACGGTCCCGTTATGATTACCGGTAAGATCGTTCGCGTTGCTTCCATCAAATGTCCAGTAACCCACAAGTCCGGAACTTTTAGTATCATTTCCGTGAACGCAGAAAAATAAGGCTGCCGCAGTAAGAATTGTTATAATATATTTTTTCATCAGTAACTCCGCTTTTTATTAAGCAATCTTAATAAAAAATAAAGAGATTGTCAATCTCAAAACATGAAATGGCCTATTGTAATTAATAAATCCGAAAAAAATATTTGGTTTATACTGCTTGATTACTTATATTCGTAAAAAGCAGGAAATGTGAAATAACAGGGGATTTTGTGGTCCTTATAGTATCTTTAATTTTGATAGCTATCGTTTTTACAGCAAGAATTTCAAGTAAAATGAATGTTCCTTTGGTGGTAATAGCTCTTGCAATAGGGATAATCTTCGGGAGTGATGTTACAGGTCTGATATATTTTGAAGATGCGCATTTAACCCGTATGATAGCCGATATAGTACTTATCTTTATTCTTTTCGCCGGCGGGTTCGGAACAAAGAACCACAATTTCAGACCGGTGATCAGAACAACGATGGTACTGGCTACTATCGGAGTTCTTTTGACCGCTCTGGTCACAGCTGTTTTATTCTCATATTTTACAGGCTGGCCAATAGCGAATTCCCTTTTATTATGCGCTATTATTTCTTCTACTGACGCTGCGGCGGTATTTTCAATACTTCAGAATTATTCGGTAAATAAAAAGATCCGATCGGTTCTTGAGATAGAATCCGCCGCGAATGACCCAATGGCTATAATGACCACTTCATTTATTCTGCAGTTCATTCTAAACGGAGGTACGGGATCCGTATCATCAATATTCCTGTTCGGATGGCTGCTCGTTGGCGGGATCACGGCTGGGGTGATTGCAGGTACGCTCGGGGTTTACCTTTTCAATAAAATAAAGGACATCGATGTTGGATATTTTTATCTTCTTCTTATAGGGACGATCTTTTTCAGCTACGGGATCGCGGAACTGATAAAAGCGAGCGGTCTTCTTTCAGCTTTCTTTGCCGGATATATAATGGGAAATAAAAAAATCCCTTATAAAACAGGAATATCCTCATTTACCGAGATACTTTCCTTTATAGCTAATGCTGGCCTGTTCATCCTCCTCGGGCTTCTTGTTTTCCCTTCGAGATTCCCTCAAATATGGTCACTCGGTATCCTGCTTTTTATTCTTCTGACATTTGCGGGCCGGCCTGCCGCAGTCCTAATCTGCACTTTAAGGACAGACCTTTCAATAAAGGAAAAAATATTTTTATCCTGGAGCGGTTTTCGTGGAGCAGTACCTATTGTACTTGCTACATATCCGCTTGCCGCGGGTTTGGACCCTGATCATACTTTCTTCAATATCATATTTTTTACTGTAACTTTGTCTATGATCATACAGGGTACGACCCTCGGAAAGATCGCCAAAATACTTAAGCTTTTGTATCATAACAGGCACAGATCGAAAAATTCAATGTCGCTTGTTACTGTACACGATACAGATTATGAACTTATCGAGATATATATCGATCCTGAAATCTATTACGGAGAGTGCCTCGTCTCTGAACTGTCGCTGCCTTTCGGTACAACTATCACGATGCTTAACAGAAATAATTTCATCGTCGCTCCTTCCGGTAAAACTTTAGTCATTCCGGGCGACATTTTGTCTGTTCTTGTAAAACAGAAAAAGATCGAATCCGTAATTGAAGTCATTTTGAGCAGATTTTCAAAAAAGAACTGAAATGTATGAAGGATACAGCCTATGAAGAAGATCACGATATTCAGCGATATAGACGGAACTTTTATTGATAAAAGCTACAGGATCGGCATTAGCGGTGAATTCTTAAAAGAAACCGCCGAAAGATTCAGGATAATTTTCGTTTCTTCAAGAACACCCGAAGAAATAATTCATCTTCAGGATTATACCGGACTGAAAGGTGATTTTATTGCGGAGAACGGCGCAGTACTGGGATTTTTAGATCCTCCGGATACGATCAGGAACAATGTTAAAACAGAGATATTAAAAGACTATCATCTTATATTTACAGGAAAAAACGCGAATGAACTTCTGTCTGAAACCGAAGCGATCCTGAAAAGAATGAACATTCAGACCGTAATACTAAATAAACTCGAGCCTGATAAAGCTGCTTTATTAAGCGGATATGATACCGGTTCAGCAGTCAGATCGCTTTCGCGCAGAGCTACTGTTCTTTTCAGAGCGGAAAACATTACCGGCAATCAGGCTGTTTCAGAAGAGTTCAGAAAATACGGGATCAGTATGATTTTCGGAGGAAAATGGTTATCTGTTTCAACAGGATTCGATAAAGGTGAAGCTGTAAAATACTATATGAAGTTAATGAACATTGATCCTGAACTTACTGCAGGCATAGGCGATTCAGAGAACGATTACAGCCTTCTAGAAGCAGTAAAGGAGAAATTTATAATCAGCGACAACGGGCACAATGAAAAACTCCTAACAATCAGGGGTGCGGTAAAACTGGATCACGAAGGAACAAAAGGCTGGGAGGAAATGATAAGGATCCTGTCAGAGAAAATCACTAAAATCGGAGGTCAGAATGAAAAAATCTAATCCTCTCTGGAACATATCGATACTTACCATACCGGGAAGAGAAGAATATCTTAAGGATCTGATAAAATCTCTTAACGAACAGGAATTTAAAAAAGGCGCGAAGATCATAGTCGTTTACAACTTCGACCAGAAATCTGATCATTACAGGATCGAGAACGAGATAAGGAGCTATTCAAAGAAAATTCCCCTGAGCGTGTATTTTAACAACGCCGACACCTCAATAAGCGGTGGCAGGAATTTTCAGCTCAACATTTCAAAATCGCCTCTGATCTGCTTTATTGATGACGACATCACGCTTCACGGAGATATATTCCCGTCTATCGAACAGACGCTTCAGAAATATCCTCTGGGGCTGGTGGGGATTCCTTCGCTCGTCGAAGGAACGGATGAAGTGTTCAAGCCCAGGCAGAATACTCCCGCTATAGATAAGGGAGAATTGAAGTATATGCCGATACAGGGTATGCTGATAGCGGGATACAGGCAGCTTTTCTGCGATATCGGGAATTTTAACCCGAGAAGGTTGTTCTGGGGTGAATGGACGGAATTAAATCTCAGGATGCTCAGGAACGGTTATCCTACAGCCTATGTCATGGATAAAGGGTATCTGAGGCACTGGCACAAAGCTCCGTCGTCTCCTACCAGAAGCCTGACCGGACGGGAAAAAAATGTCCTCTGGGGGCTTATCTGTACCGCTATTGAATACGATGCGGTCGATATAAACGAAGCTACCGACAGTTTCTGGAGGCTCGTTGAAGAAAGATATCTTAGTTATTCGTTCGGAGATGAGCTGAATATGAAAAATCTGCTTAAAACGACTCTTGAATTAATGCCGCGTGTCGCGAGGTACTGGAACGATATTTCTTATTTCAGACAGGAAGTCGAAAAGCACAAATTCAAATTCATGCCGTTCCAGAAGCTGTCGGAAGCCGAACTTGACGAAGTGATCATTCACGCGGAAACAGAGATCGAAAAGTACAGGAAAGACGCTTTCAGTTCATACGATCACAGATTTAGTTCTATCTTTGATCTTGCAAAGAATTTCTACCGGTCCGTAAAAGACGGCCTGAATAAACTTAAATAATTCATTTACGAAATATTAATACTTCGGCTCGTAACCGTTATCTCTGATGTATTTTCTGAGCGCTTCGGCTTCGTCGGTCTTCCCTCCGGTCAGTCTCAGGTATTCATTTACGTCATCCACGGCTTCTTTGATCCTGCCGAGATAAGAATATGCGTCCGCCCTGCACCTGAATCCGTCCGCATAATCCGGATATAACTTAATGGCCTGATCAAGATCCGACAGAGCTTTTTCGTAGTTTTTCATCCCGAGATATGAGTATCCTCTTTTAAGATAATGACCCGCATCGTTCGGATTTTTCATGATAGCGCCTGTATTCAGTTCGACAGCTTTGTCGAACATGCCTTTATTGTAATATATCTTTGTAGCCTCGGCATACATCATGGCGGTGCTGTTCCCGAGTTCAGCCGCCTTTGCAAAATCCTCAGCCGCCTTCAGATCTTCTTTTAGATCGAGATAAGCGTATCCCCTTGTTCTGTAATTGTTCCCTTCCGAAGGCTGAAGCTCGATCGCTCTTGCATAATCGCGCAAAGCGCTGTCATAATCCTTTTTTAGAGTATAAGCGTAGCCTCTCCACAGATAAGCCTCGGCGTACGACGGGTCGAGTTTTACGGCTTCGCCGAATGTCTTTAACATAGTGTCGGGATCGGTTTCTCTCTGCCCTTTCTTGAACAGCTCCGAAGCGGTAAGCCTGTCCGAGATCTTTCTTGATTCGATTTTCGCGTTCGTATTCTTCTGAAGCTCCGCGACCTGTCTGGTCAGCTCTTCCACCCTTTTTCTCTCGTTCTCGAGCTCTTTTTTTAACTGTGAATCGCTTCTGGCCTCCGATATCCTTTTGTTTAAAAGTCCTGTATCGACCGTAACTTTGATCTTCACTTTGAGCGCGAATGAACCTTCGAGCAGGGCATTCTCGGTCTTAAGCACATCGGCTTTGAGAACGCTGCCTGTAAAAGTTTTGATCTCATCCTTTGTTATGACATAATTTAAAGCTGTCGTGTTTGATTCAAGATAGGTTCCGACCTGCTCCAGCGCGTTGCGCTTTGCATCGTTTATCGCGAAGACCTTTGCGTCTTCTATCGTTATTCCGTTGCCGATTATGGCAGTCCCGTCCGCTTCGAGAGAAATAGTCTTGTTTTCGATCAGAACTGAATTCTGAGCATTTAGCGTGAAAATTAAAGCGAGTATAAAAAACGGTGCGAACTGTTTCATTTAACTGACCAATTTTTTTATTTTAAGATATATGCTTTGAGTACGGATAAGATTGTCAAGGTGCTCTTTTCGGCTTTTTTCGATTCTTTGCGCCGTAAAGTTTTTTAAAGCAAATTCATAGAGTGCAGCTACTCTTTTTACGCTTATCTGCGGGTCGTAATTCTGCCTCTGTTCAAGTTCCCATTCATTGAATTTATTTAATTTTCCGTGATATATTTTAATATCAGCCGCTTTCATTTCTTTAGCCTTATGATCTTCTCCAGAATTTCAGGTTTGTCAAGTATGTCAGAGAACATCTTTACTTTTTCTGTCAGATATTTCCAATCTATTTTACTGTTAACTTCAATTAGATTTTTTATATCCTGCCAGTCTTTATCCCTCTCTGATATTGATTTTTGTATTATAAGATCTTCGAGCGAAATTATATTTGCCGTTACGCCGAGAAGTTCGCCCTGCACAGCTCTTTCAACGGATTCGATTTCATAATCAAGCCCTGTAAAAACCAGATCAGCCTTTACATTCTCAATTTCTATTGGTAAAACCATGGTTTTATGAATAAATTCTATCGGTTCTTCGGGGATCACGGTTGCTATTTTGTTGATTTTGTTTACTAGATCAAACAGTGAATCATCAGTAATTTCGTGTATAATTTTTATATCAATATCATAAGTCATCCTTTCATATCCGTAAATTCCCGTTGCCAGCCCGCCGAAAATCATATAGGGTATTTTTTCTTTTTCAAAGAATATTACAAGTTTATTTAAGGCAACCGTCATGTTCATAGCAAAGCCTTGATTTATTTAACGGAATATACATGATTTTGTAGGATAATTCAATAGTAGTTTTAAAAGTGATACACAAGGTTTTGGTATAATAATAAAAAGCCCGAATTAATCGGGCTATAAAGAGAGCAAGAAATTAACGCTTTTACTCGATAACCGCAACTACATAGTAGAACAGCTTCGTCTCCCCTGCAGGCTGGCTCCAGCTCGTTCCGGTAAAAGTTCCCTGAGAGCTAATGTTCGAGTATGTACCGTACGGATCGCTGCAGGCATAAATTTTATAGGAAGTCGCGTTTGAGACCGCATCCCATGTCAGATTTACGCTGCCCGAAGTTTCCGATATGCTCAAATTAGCAGGAATGCCTATATTTCCCATATAGAATGATCTTTCCGGTGCGAATTCTGATCCGGCATAAGCATTATCGACAGCCTGAACGCTCCAGTAATAAATTCCCTGCGGTAAATTTTTGACCGTCCATGAATTTCTCTTGTTGACATTACCCATGTTCACGATTTTTCTGTATCCCGTAGAATCATTACTCATGGGACTTTTCACATAAAGGCTGTCCGATCTGATATAAAGGTTATAAGACAATCCGTTCTGCGGTGTTTCGGTGTCCGTAGCTTTATTCCATGTGAAGGTAACTGTCGAATCATTTACCGCCGTGATAAGATTTGAAGGCGACGACGGGATCGTATTTGGAATGTAAGAAATGTTTTTGTATATCTGAGATAAATATCCTGATCCTGTATCACCGGTTATTAAAATATCAAGATCGCCATCATTATCATAA
>CALMWI010000273.1 GCA_937873545.1 uncultured bacterium
AAAATTATCTCGTTTCGGAAAGAATGAAGCAGAACAGCTACAAAAAAAAATACTGCAACAGTTATTTTTGGAGAACGACCGATCAGCAGGAGATAGACTATATTGAGGAATCTGACGGAAAATTATTAGCCTGCGAATTTAAATGGGGGGATATCAAAAAAGTAAAGATCCCGAAAATTTTTGAAGAAACTTATCCGGACAGCAGTTCTGAGATCGTAAACAGAGATAATTTCGGTGATTTTATCGGAAATTAGTCAAACATCATTGTTTCTGTTACAAGATATGTAAAGGGAGCTCTTGCCAATTTAATCCGAATTTAATATTTTTCCGCGTTCGCGAGAACAAAATAATACTGTTGTGAGTATAAGGCACGAAAAAAATAATTTAAGAATAAGGAGTGACTATGAATTCAGACATCAGGGAGATCACCGAAAAGGTGGAAAGGGAAAGTAAATTCCTTGATATTCTGTCCATGGAGATAGGTAAAGTGATAGTCGGTCAGAAATACATGGTTGACAGGCTGCTTACGAGTCTGTTCACCGGCGGGCATGTTCTCTTAGAGGGTGTTCCCGGGCTTGCTAAGACCGAAACGGTAAAAACCCTGGCCAAGGCTGTCGATGTTAAGTATCAGAGGATACAGTTCACGCCCGATCTGCTGCCTGCCGATCTTATCGGTACCATGATCTATAATCAGAACACGAATAAATTCGAAACGAAAAAAGGGCCGATATTCGCCAACATAATTCTGGCGGATGAGATCAACAGGTCGCCGGCAAAAGTTCAGTCAGCTCTGCTTGAAGCGATGCAGGAAAAGCATGTGACGATAGGCGAAAATACTTTTTATCTGGATGAACCTTTTTTGGTGCTCGCTACCCAGAACCCGATAGAGCAGGAAGGAACATATCCGCTGCCTGAAGCTCAGGTTGACAGGTTCATGCTTAAATTAAAGATCACTTATCCGGCTCCTTCAGAAGAGCTTGAGATAATGAGAAGAGTGACTGCTCAGGATAAAGCAGAGATAAAGCCGGTAATAACCGCCGAGGAAATTAAGAGGATCAGAGGCATAGTGAGAGAGATCTATATTGATGAAAAGGTCGAAAAATATATCATAGATATCGTCAATGCGACAAGGACGCCAGAAAAATACGGACTGAAAGAGATCGAATCGCTGATAGCTTTCCCGGCATCGCCGAGAGCTTCAATATACCTTGTGCTTGCGGCTAAAGCTCAGGCATTTATGAAGAGAAGAGGTTTTGTGACTCCGGAAGATATCAGGACTATCGGAATGGATGTTCTAAGGCACAGGATCGGCGTGACTTACGAAGCTGAGGCAGAAGAGATCACTTCGGAAGATATCGTCAAAAAAATATTTGATAAAGTAGAGATCCCGTAAACATCATGGAAGAAAAGGAAAAACAGAAAGAAATACTTAAAAAAGTCAGGTTCATTGACCTTAAAACGAGAAAAGCGGTGAACGAGCTTTTCGGCGGCGAATATCATTCGGTGTTCAAAGGCCGAGGGATGAATTTTTCCCAGGTCAGGGAATACTCCTACGGCGACGATATCAGGTCTATAGACTGGAACGTGACCGCGAGGATGAGAAAACCGTATGTCAAAGTCTACGAAGAGGAAAGGGAACTTATCCTGATGCTCGTCGTGGATATTTCAGCCAGCGGGATGTTCGGTTCCGTCGATAACCTCAAAAGAGAGATTTCAGCCGAGATAGCTGCGCTTCTGGCGTTCAGCGCGGTGAAAAATAACGATAAGGTCGGGCTGATACTGTTTTCGGACAAGATCGAGAAATTCATACCGCCGAAAAAGGGCAGGAGCCATGTATTCAGGATCATCAGGGAACTTTTATTTTTCAAAGCAGGATCAAAAGGAACATCAATAGAATCCGCGCTTGAGTTTTTGAATAATATTCAGAAAAAGAAAGCGATCTCGTTCGTGATCTCGGATTTTCTCGACAGCAATTATGAAAAAGGTCTTCAGATCGTTGCTAAAAAGCATGACCTGATAGCCATTGATATTTTCGATAAGAGAGAGCATGAGCTTCCCGAAAAAGGGGTTTATGAATTTTACGACAACGAAACGGGAAAGAGAATGCTTGTTGACCTGAGCAGCAGATCGAACATGGAAGCGATCAAAGAGAACGTAAAGAACAGGATCGCCGCGAGAACCAAGCTGTTCAGAAAGAACAAGGTCGAAAATATAAGCATGGACATAAATAAACCTTATATCGAACCGCTGATAGGATTTTTTAGAAAACGGAAAACGAAAAGATAATGATGAAAAAAGTTATTTACATAATACTGATACTTGCCGCGCTGATACAGGCTGAAATCAAGATATTCACCAACAAGACAGAAGTCTATACAGGCGAAAGGATCAGGATCACGGTCGAACTGGATCATCCCGAAGGTTCGAGCGTTGATCTTACAAATATCCAGAATACTCTAAGCGAGGATTTCGACCTTGTTGAATCAAAGGTGGTCTCTCAGAGCAAAGAGAACGGAATCATAAAGGAAACTTTCGCGAATGATTACGCGGTATTTTCAAAGCCGGGAGAGGATCATTTCGGTCCGCTTGAATATTCTTATGTCAAAGGCGAGGAAGTGTTCAGTTTCAAGAGCGATTCGATCAGGATCAACGTTAAATCGATTCTGAAGGATGCGAAAGTAACTGTAGTCGATTCGCTCGGAAATCAGAAGACGGTGTCGCTTGATTCGCTGGGCATGGTGCTGCCGATCAAGGACATTTCTGTCTATAAAATGTCGAAAAGAGAGAAAATTTATATCGGGACATTTTTTGCGCTTATCGTAATTATAATCCTGATCATTTATTTCATGCTAAAACGCAAAAGGATGAAAGCTAACGGCCCTGTCGTAATAGTAGAGAAGAAAATTCCGGCGCATATCATAGC
>CALMWI010000274.1 GCA_937873545.1 uncultured bacterium
GTTCCTTTTATACCTGCCGGCTCTTCAGGCGCAGGTGCCTGTTATATGGTGCCTTTCGAACTCTCAGAGCTATCAATGCAGGAGGCGTTTTATTACGGATCGGCAAAAAACATTCCGTTTATCATTAGCGGAGTGAATTTCGGCAACTCAGACTACAGCGAGACCGCATTCAGGGTCTCCGCCGCTGTTTACAGCAATGCCGGCATCGAGATATTTCCCGCGGTTAAATACATGAACATGGGTACAGTTCTCGGATCCGAATCGTCCTTCGGTTTTGATATCAGCGTAAAATACTTACTTTACGAAAAACTTGCGGCTGCAATGTCGCTGATAAATCTTTACGCGTACGAGACAGATAATATTGACATACCCATGACAATGATCTTAAATTTTGAATTCAAAGGCGTGGAATTTTTCAACCTTTACACAGGAATAGAAAAAGACAGCAGGAACGAAGCCGTTTTTAAAACAGGACTTGAGTATGTACCTTTCACTTTTTTTTCGGTGTCCGCAGGATACAATTTCGATCCTGAACTGATAACATCCGGATTTTCTCTTGAATATAAGGATTTTATGTTCAATTACGGCATGTCTTATCACTTCGAACTTGATTATTCACATTCGATCGGAATAGTGTATGAATTCTAAGTTAGTTATTTTTCTTTTACTGGCGAGTGCGACACTTTTCTCAGTCGATACGGACGATCTGGAACACGAGGAGATATCTGCTCTAATAAAATATTTTACGGCAAATCCTGTCAATATAAATACAGCAACTGCTTCCGACCTTTTCGAACTGCCGTATATTTCAGAGATAGACGCCGAGATCATATTTTACAGGATAGAATCACAAGGTGAGATCAGCAGCCTGAATACACTTGTGGATGAAAATATAATAAGTAAGGAAACGGCACAGAACCTGAAAGGTTGCATTAAGTTCAAAACGGCGCGGTCGGAAGTTCAGAAAGCAGAATACGCTTTAAGGTTCAGGCGGACTCTTGAAAATTCCAGGGCTTATGAAGATTCGATTTATTTCGGAAACCCAAGTATGATCTCTCAGAAACTCAGCTTTTACGACAGAAGGATCTCATACAATATTCTGATCGAAAAAGAACCGGGCGAAATTTATTATGCCGATAATTTCAAAGCTAATGTCATACTCCGTCAAAACGATGATTACAGGATAATTGCGGGTAATTTTAATTTAACTTCTATATCGGGAATGCTTCAGAAAGAGGGTTTCACGATGGATCCGTATTCTTACAGATCGAGCGCGAATTTCCATGATTTCACAAAATCTGCGCCAACTGCAAACGATTATTCGGGATATAACGGGATATCGGTATTTTACACATACGCAAAACACAGGCTGTCTGCGTTTTACGGGATCAAAAATCTTTCTGCGACCATCGACGAAGCCGGAGATATTACCAGCGTAAGTCTGACCGCATACACAAGGACAGAAACTGAAATCGAAAAAAGGTACAATTCGAGACATGAAACAGCAGGCGCAGGCATCGAAGGGACCGCATACGGATTAAGTTACGGGATCGCAGTGTCTGATGAAAGATTTGACAGAGGCCTGGCCGCAGAGTCATCATTGAGCGAAGGAACGCTTGGTGAATTATCTCTATCAAAGTCTTTCGGAACATGGAATATCAGGACTGACGCAGCTACAGATTTCAATGAAGTGAATTTTAAAACGAACGCTTTATTCAGATCGAAAAATTTAAACACTGACTTTTACTACGGATATATTCAAAAAAACAGATTTTCTTTCACTTCAACTTCAATGATGTTCGGATCCACAGGTGAAGAAGAGCAGGTCTTCGGCATGAAATTTCTTATCAAAGTGAACAAAGATCTTGTATTTATATCCGACAACCTAATATATTCGACAAGCTACTTCGGAAGCGGCTTTCCGGGCTCGCAGTTCTCGATGAAAAGCAGTATAAAATCAGAAAAACTTCTTCTTGAACCCGCATTTATATATAAGCACAGAGAAACAACAACAGAGAATTTCGTAACTTCCGAAACAAAAGAATACAACGCAAAAATAAAATCGTCTTTTGAAGTAAAACCGTTTGTTTTGGGATTCGATGTTTCTTATACAGACAAAGACACAGGTTACGGATATTTATTAAGCTCTGGTATAGACTACAGTAAAGGAAGCTGGAAGATAAGGGCCGGCGGCGATATTTACTATACAGTTAACGGAACATTGATTTACTCAAGCTCATCTGACATAGGAAAATATCCTTCGATGTCCTCGTATTCAGGTATGGGGAGAAAATCCTTTATAATGATCGGACGAATTACCGGCAATTATGAAATAAGCGCAGGAATATCTCAACTTTCAAAAGAAGACAAAGATTTCACCGGAAGCGGTTACGACATTATAGATTCGGGCACGGTTCATGAAGCGGAGCTTAATTTCAGGTACTTATTTTAAATAATTTTCTACAAAAGCCTTGTCAAGCATAAAAATCTTTACTATATTAAACAAATCTTTGGAGATTGCCAGATAATGACTGAAAAATGTATCTCGATATTAGGTTCAACAGGCTCAATAGGAGTGAACACCCTGAAAGTGACTGAAAACCTTAAGGGTCAGTTCAAGATCAAGTATATTTCAGGATACAACAATTATAAACTGCTTATCGAACAGGCTGAGAAATTCAAGCCTGAGTATGTCGTAACGTCTGATGATCATTACACAAAAATAAAAGACATTTTAAAGCGTTGTCCGGTAAAAGTAATAGCAGGTCCGGAAGGGTTAAAGCAATCCTGCCAGGATGCGGAAGTAGGAACAGTTGTAAATGCAATAGTGGGATCATTCGGTCTGAAACCGACAGTTTACGCACTTGAAAAGGGTAAAAAAGTCTGCCTCGCCAACAAAGAATCTCTTGTCATGGCGGGTTCATACATAAAAAAATTATCCAAAAAGACTGGCTCTTTGATAATTCCGATAGATTCCGAGCATTCGGCAATGCTTCAGGCGCTGAACGGAGAAGAAAGATCTTCTCTGGAGAAAATAATTCTTACGGCTTCGGGCGGACCTTTCAGAAAAAAAAGAGGATCTCTCGAAAACGTTTCGATAGAAGAGGCTTTGAACCATCCCAAATGGTCAATGGGTAAAAAGATCAGTATAGATTCGGCTACTCTGATGAACAAGGGATTTGAGCTTATCGAAGCTGTGCATCTGTTCGACATTTCACCCGCAAAGATAGAGGTGGTGATCCATCCTGAATCTATAGTGCATTCGCTGATGCAGTTCATAGATGGTTCTGTTATAGCCCAGCTAGGACTCCCGGACATGATGCTGCCGATCCAATACGCGCTGACTTATCCTAAAAGATCGAAGCTTAATCTTCCCAGGCTCGATCTGAGCGAAATGGGAAAGTTGACTTTCCACAAACCGGACAGAAAGAGATTTCCGGCTCTAGATCTTGCTTGCAGGGCAGCTGAAGAAAAAGGGACTTTGCCTGTCGTTTTAAATACAGTTAATGAAATTATGGTTTATAAATTTCTTGCAGGAAAAATAAAATTTACCGATATTGTCAATAATGTCGGTAAAGAGATGGATGCACACATGAACATAAAGAACCCGACGATCGAAAATATTTGCGAACTTTCAGACGAACTGTGGAAAAAATTCAAATAACAAAATGTAGGAGGAGAAAATGAAAAAACTGGTGATGGCAATAGTGCTTACAAGCATTGCTCTCGTTTGGGCGCAGGAGGTATTCCCCCCTTATGAAGGCGAGGACGGATATGATGATTACATTGGACAGGTTAACGATGAAAATGCTACAAATTCAACTGCAGAAGAAATTATATTTACTGAGCCGATCAATGTTGGAATGATTGTCGATTCCGAACAGGGCGGGACTCAGCCTGAGATGAACCTGACAAGCTCTGCTGAAGTAGTTTATTCTAAGAGTGTCAATAAGATAAATATACCACTCTGGTATAGG
>CALMWI010000275.1 GCA_937873545.1 uncultured bacterium
TGATCTTCATAACCGGCGACATGATCTATTCGTTCTACAACAGCTCTTATGCTTTTATACCCAATAAAAGGAATATCGTTTATCCCTTAACCTTATTCCTCGCACTGTCGCTCATCTCGAAGTTATGGCTCAGAGTAACGTTGATTGTGTTAATAATGCTTTCAGTGATGGCTCATCTGTTCTATTTCCAGTATTTCGGGAATTTCATCCAGCCTATAGCTTTTATGCAGATATTCCAGAGCACCGGCGAAGTTTTTGAATCCCTCCTGCCTGAATTTATAGCTATGATAGTTCCTCTTCTGATAGTTATACTTGTCGCTACTGTGCTTATTTATCTGAACAGAAAATTTCAGGATAAAATGATATCTTTCAGATTCTCATCTTACATTTTTTTCATTCTCGTATTCATTCATCTCGTCACTATATTTGCCCTTTTAAACAATTCTTCAGGGAAGCTTAATAATGTTCAGAGCAGATTCATTTATGTCCGTCCGAACAGACATTCTTTTGAGAATTATATGCGCAGTCTGAATTATTTTACAGCGGGAATAGTACCGAGGATAATTACAGGTGATTATATTGATTTTCCTGATATTCCTCAGCCTTCAATAACAATTAAGGATCCCGTCAGAAACATAGTTCTTATAATCGGAGAATCATTCAGAGGCGACAGAATGTCAGTGCTTGGTTACAATATTAAAACATCACCACTGCTTGATTCCCTGTACTCTTCAGAACCATTTGAGAAACGGATGATCTATGCCGGAGGGACTATGACCCAGACGGCTTTTACTGCTCTTATCAACCGATCAAAGTACCCCGGCGGTAAAAATTATATAAGCAGTGCGAATAATCTTTTCAGGTTGGCAAAAGAGAACGGTTTTTCTACTTCCTTTATTTCAAAGCAGTCATTAAGCCAGCTCGAGATAATAGACGATATGCTTTTCAGACAGTATATAGACTTTTTCGCATCAAAATCCGATTTTGAAAAATATATTGGGAACACGACTCAGTATGACGGTGATCTGATCCCGATGATGAAAAATATAGATCTTAGCAAAAGCAGTTTTGTCGTGCTTCATCAAAGAGGCTCTCATTCTCCGGTATACAATAAATATCCTGAAGAATTCGGAAAATTCTTCGATCCCTACAATAATTCTGTACTTTATACGGATTATGTCATCTATTACATTTATGATTATCTGAAAAAGAACAGCCTGAAAGAGACCTGGCTTATTTTCACATCTGATCACGGGGAGCTATTAGGCGAAGCCGGAAATAAAAAAGGTCATGGATGGTTTGAAAAAGAAATATATAATGTACCTTATTTTTGCTTCAGGATAAATCCGGTTGATGAAGACAATTCAGGCAGTAAAGATGTCAGGTGCCATTTTGACGTCAGTTCTCAGATCCAAAACCTGCTCGGATATGATTCCAAGCCTGAAACAGATCCTGAAAGAACAATATATATCAACGGTTCAGAAATGAATGCTCTTGCAGGCTATATGGAAGTTAAACTGAAAGACGGACAAATGGTTTCTGAAGAAATTATCAGATAACGGAGTTCTTATGATTTCAAAAATAAAAGTTCTATTCGATCTAAAAAAAGAATATTATTTTAATTGGCTTTATCCGCTTTATAAAGAGCTTGCGATGGATGACCGCTATGAAATATCATTCCGGATCGGGTAAGACCAGAAACGCTTCCTTTGGGTGTTTCTTATCAACGAAAAAAATCGGGCACTCTCCATATATACCTTTTTTGGATGCATCTAACTATTCATAGCCGGATTCATGATCCCATAAAACAATACATCCAGTAAACAGTTTAAGTTATTCTCTATGTCTTCTTCCTTTAATTTTATTGCCCAGTCATACTCTAATCCTTTGACTGCTGTTCCTATTGCATAACTCGTCAATTCGATATTTTTTACTTCAAATACTTTCTTCTTTACTCCTTCTGCGAGAATATCCCTGATTATACCTATTTCTTCTCTGTCGAAATTTTCTCTGAATTTTTGTATAAATGCGTAATGAATCATATACTCATCTCTGAGCGTGCTGTAGATAATCGCCAGTTCTTTTACATTTTTCATTCTTGATATTATATAACCTTTCAGTTTGCCGCTTGGTGTTTTCGCCTCATCTATAGCTGATTTTACTTTTTCAAGAAGCGTGGTCATCTCCTTTTCAAGAACACTTTTAAATATCTCCTCTTTGCTTTCAAAATAATAATAAATTGAACTCTTCCCCATTTTACCCATTTTTGCAATATCATCTACGCTCGTTTTAAACAACCCGTATTTTGCAAAAAGAATTTGAGCAATTCGGAGTATTTTATCTTTTTTTTCTTCACTTTTGTTCATAATGCTATCCTGATTTTTTTTCAAATATAAGCTATTCTAAATCTAAATAAACATATTTTTTCTGTAATTGTCAAATTCTATATAGATCTCGTATGTTTTTTTGGTAAAATACATTTTAAGATCCAAAATTATAATTACATCTTTCCATGCTTCATAATAGAGATCAATAACCAAAATCCCAGAAACACTGCGCTAACAAAACCTGCTAAACCGATAATCGGCATCCCGTTCCAGAAAGGTGGTATTCCTGATTGAATAACTAAAGCTGATCCGATTACTAGTGAAGCCAATACTAACGAATATGCAAGTCTGTTGCTTAATCTTTCATGTGTCGTAAGCATATTTTCAAATCCGGTGTGTTGTATTTCTATCTTAATCTTACCTTTTTTTAATATTTTCAGTATCTCAGTTGATTCGGAAGGTAATACTTTTACTAAATCCCATATGTCGTTGCTTAAGCCGTAAATCTCTTTCGCCTTGTATTCTATATTCATATTTCGAGTTATGAATTTCTTCGCAAATGGTTTCATATGTTCGATTATATTTAAATCCGGGTCAAGTTTTAGTCCGAAAGACTGAGCCATGGCTATAGTTTTTAGAAGCAGATAAAAATTTTCCGGCATAACAAGGCTATTTACGGAAAATAACTTATGAACATCTTTAAAAATTTCAATAAGATCAAGTTTTTCGAGTTTAGATACGAAATGTTTATCGAAAATCTCCTCAACTTGTAATTCAAAACTTTCCGCATCTATGTCTTTACCGCCTTCAGAAAATTCCAGTATGGTTTTCGCTGTTCTTTCTATGTTTCTGTCTGAAATTGCAATTAGCCCAGAGACCAGAAGTTCCTGAGACCTTTTTGAAAATTTCCCTACAATTCCAAAATCAATAAATGAAATTACATTACCAGGCAGAACCATTATATTCCCCGGATGCAGATCTGCATGAAAATACCCATCTTCGAAAATTTGCTTAAGTATAGCATCTATTCCGTTACTTGCAATTGTTTTTAATGAAACATTATTTTTATTCAGTTTATCAATTTCAGAAACTTTTATACCATCAACAAATTCTATCGTCAGAATCTTGCTCGTAGATAATTCTCTGTAATATTTCGGAATATGGATTTCATTACTGTTTTGGAAAATTGTTTTAAACCTTTCCATGTTCGAGGCTTCGATCGTGAAATCAAGCTCTTTCCCTATAGCTTTCTCAAATTCTTTCACAATACCGGGGAGATTGTAAGATTTTAACTCAGATACATATTTATCAATGGTATTTGCTATAAAAAGCATTATTTCCAAATCGATTTCGATGATCTTCGCAATATCAGGTTTCTGAATCTTTACAACAACTTCTTCGCCACTGAAAAGTATAGCTTTATGAACCTGAGAAATTGATGCGCTGGCTAGTGGAGTTAAGTCAAAATCTTTGAATAACTCACGTACAGGTTTATTTAATTCCTGTTCGACAATAGCCAAAGCTTTTTCTTCAGAAAAGGGAGGAACGGAATCTTGTAATTTTTCAAGCTCAATGATAAGTTCAGCAGGAAAAATGTCAGGTCGGCTGCTAAGTAACTGTCCGAATTTAATAAATGTAGGTCCGAGCTTTCCGAGTATCATCCTGATTCTTTCGCTATATGAATATTTGTAAATATCCGAGTTAATATTTGGTAAAAACCGAATCCTGCGCAATCTAATGTTGCCGGGTAATTTTGATCGTTTGATTATTTCTGCAAAGCCGTGAGTGCCTATTACTTCGATAATCTCGACATATCTGTTTGTATGTCTGTATATTTTATTCATACTATTAATTTTTTCTAGCAATCTCTTCTCTTAATTTATCTATTCTTGTGTTCAGTTCTTCGATAA
>CALMWI010000276.1 GCA_937873545.1 uncultured bacterium
CCCGGGAATATAAAGATCGACTTTAATATCGTTAAGAAACTCTCTGTTCAGAGCTTTGCTGCCGGCGAATATACCACCCGAAATGGCATCAGTTCCACAGAGAATAAAAACTTTTGGCTTAGGAACAGCTTTCCATGTAATTCCGACTGCCTCAGCCATGTTTTCTGTGATCGGGCCTGTTACAAGAATTCCATCCGCGTGGCGCGGTGAGGCTACGAATTCTATTCCGTATCTTCCGATATCAAAATTGGCATTCCCGCATGCGTTCAATTCGAATTCGGCTGAATTATCTCCGCCCGCTGAGACCTGCCTCAGCTTTAATGAATTTTTGAAAATATCCTTTATTTCCGGCCTGATCGCTTCCCGGTCAATTTCAATCGGAAGATTTTCGCCTTCTTTAACGATAAGTCGTTCAGGTACATTTGTAGATAATTTATAATCAGTCGTAAATGTGATCTTTTCAGGGAACCGGAACGCGCACTCTCCGCAGAAAGTACATTTTCCCAGATCGATCCTGACAGGATTTGCCGAAATAGCCATTACCGGGCATAATTCAATAAGTTTATTTTCATCAACTTTAGTAGTGCTGATCTCAGGTCTGCCTCTGAATGGTTTGGGTAAGTGGACATTTTTCGGGTCAGTGATGAACTGTTTTCCGTTGTGTAATATAATCTTTATTTCGTCAAGCATGATAAATTTCCTTAAAGGTCATAGCCGCAGTAGCTTAAATTGTAGCTTTTATTGTTTATCGGGAAATCGGATATTTCCAGATTCCTGAGAGATAGTTCAAGCGCTTTCCAGTTGTGCATCGACGGATCTTTGATTTTATATAATTTCAGATCGCCGTTTTCATCAGTAACGGCACAATGACATATTTCTCCGCGCCATCCTTCTGTTAGAGAAATCGCAAAGCTGTCCGGCTTTAATTGAATTTCACACAGCGGTTTTTCTGACGGAGTATCGAAACTATAATTATCCATCAGATTTCTGATCCAAGCTATAGATCTCTTGATTTCTTTCCTGCGCAGTAAAAAACGCGAGAATACATCGCCTTTAGGCAGAATTACAGGCTCGATAGGATAATTTAAATAGCCTGCGAACGGGTGCGATGAGCGGATGTCGCGGTTCACATTTGCCATGCGGGCTGTCATGCCTACTCCGCCTATTTTTCGAATAAGTTCCTCATTAACCGTTCCGATATCGTCAAAACGGTTTTCTACGCTTGAGAGTTTGTATGTCCGGTGAGCCAGCTCGACGAATTGAAATTCGAATTTGGCAAGTACATCAATCAGGCGATCTTTATGCTCATTAGTGAAAGGCAGGTTTATCCCGCCCGGCCTGATCATACCTTTTCCGAGGCGGTTCCCGCACCATGACTGAGTATAGTTGATGATGCCGGTACGAAGTATCGCGAAAATATTTGCACCGAGACCGTAAGAAATGTCGGTGCATAAAGCGGCGATATCACCTACATGAATCG
>CALMWI010000277.1 GCA_937873545.1 uncultured bacterium
GGTAAAAGATGCTACAAAAAACCTGAATGTAAATTATGTAGTACAGAATGAACAGCTGGGAACAGGACATGCGGTCATGCAGGCGGAAAAAGCTCTTGAGGGCAAAACAGGGGATGTACTCATACTATGCGGAGATGTACCGTTATTAAAACCTGAAACGCTTATAAATTTAAGGAATTACCATGTAAGATCAGGATCGGTTGCAACTGTTCTGACAACTGAGTTTGAAGATCCGTTCGGATACGGCAGGATTATTAAGGACAGTTCGGGGAATATAATAAGGATCGTCGAGCAGAAAGATGCCGGAGAAGAGGAAAAAAGAGTAAAAGAGATCAACTCTGGAGTTTATATAATCGACAAAAACGAGCTCTTTAATTCATTAAAGCACATTTCCTCTGATAACGCCAGCAGGGAGTATTATCTTACCGATGTAATAGGTATACTCTCCGGACAAAAGAAAAAGGTCGGAACATACCTTGTAAAAGACAACACCGAGATACAGGGTATAAATACTTTAGAACAACTGGCACAAGCGGAAAGTATAATGAATGCACGGATATTAAACAAAACCGGAGAGTTTCATGAATAAGCATATCATCTTTATACTTGCCACAGTAACAATTCTATTCTCCCAGTTCAGAGGAACTGAGCTCCAGGCTGATCCACGGCTAAAGCTGCTATCAACTTCTCAGGGATCGGTTTTTGACATGTCAAAAATTTCGGTATCGCATTCCCTGTCGATGAACTATACGAACGGAAGTTCCGGTTCTGCTATGATAAACGAATATGTGGCAGGAATAGATTATAAGATATCCGATCCTCTTTCTCTCAGACTCAATCTGGGTATGTCATTCACTCCTTATTCATCCATAGGACCCGTAGAAGACAATAATACCGATGTTTATATAAAATCAGCGACCCTTGATTACAGGCCTAATAATTCATTCAGAATGAGAGTCGATTTCAGAAATATTAAACCCTCTGATTACATGAGCGGTGATCCTTTCAACAACCATTATAATTACTTAAACGACGAAGAGTAATATTCTTTATGGCGCGGATTTCCAAAAAAAAACCAAATACACCGGAACAAAAAACACAAACGAACCTGCACCTGTGGATAATAATAGCCCTGCTGTCCGTTCAGACAATTTTTCTTTTTTATAAAAACAGGGATTTTATAAAAAACATCTTCAAACAGGATCCCAACAAGTATTATGAAGATGAGCTTGAAAAGAAAACATTAAATACGGATGAATCTTCAGAAAACACTCCAACTGTAAATATGGCAAATATCCGTATAAGCATCCTGAATGGATGCGGATCTTCAGGAATCGCCACGGTCTGGAAAGAAAAACTGAGAAAAATGAATCTTGATGTAAGAGAAACAGGAAATACCGATAAAAAATATGTGAAAACTGTTATTCTAAGCAGAATTGAAGATATGCGGTACGCAAATCAGCTGGCCCGTTCACTCGGAGTTGACAGTGAAAATGTTGTCATGCAGCTTAACAAAGATCTTGTTGACATAGACCTGACCATTATAATAGGCTCCGATCACAAAGAACTAGAAAAGAGAAAATCTGATGGCTGATAAATTCACTGAACTGAGAAAAAATCATCCCGTTTTTATATATGACAGTTTTACAAAAACCTATTCCGAACGGTGCCTGACGCTTAAGTTTCGCTTCATACAGTCTGCCGATATCGTTTTCGAGCCTGTAATTGTTTACAATGACTGCCTTATTTCTCAAGCTGAGCTTGATACCATAGATTCTGCAGTTTTTAATCTTGGGATGATAGAACTCATAAGTTACTATAAAGCCTGTTGCTCCCCTACTATAATAATTAAATGCGGTCTGCTAAATGATAACCAGATCAAATTCTGGAAAAACATATATTTCAACGGGCTTGGTGAATTCCTGTACAAAAACAAAATAGAAACAACAGAGGATGATCTTTTTGAGATACATTGCGAAAACCAGAACATTTATCCTCTTTCAGAAATTAACCTTAACGATGAATGTTTAATCCCTGTCGGCGGTGGAAAAGATTCAATTGTCAGCCTTGAAATACTTTCCGATATGAATTGCCTTCCTCTGATCATGAATCCGAAAAGATCGCAGACAGATACGGTTTCGGTCTCAGGATATAAATCGTTTTTTCATATTGAAAGATCTATTGACGGACTTCTGCTAGAATTGAACGGTAAAGGTTATTTGAACGGTCATACTCCTTTTTCAGCACTACTTGCTTTTGTATCAGCTCTCTGTGCTTTAGTTACCCGGAAAAAAAACATTGTGCTGTCAAATGAAAACAGCGCAAGTGTCGGAAACGCTTTTTTTTCAGGTATTGAAGTTAATCATCAGTACTCTAAGTCATATGAAGCAGAAAAAGCCTTGCATGATTACATTGAGGGATTCATTCATAAAGATATTAATTATTTCAGCTTTCTGCGGCCTGTAAACGAATTAAAGATCGCGCAGATGTTCTCAAACTATAAAAAGCATTTCACATCATTCAGAAGCTGCAATACCGGAAGCAAAACAAATACATGGTGCAACAATTGCCCCAAGTGCCTTTTTACATATATAATACTATCCCCTTTTCTGCCACACGATGATATGATAAGTATATTTGGAGAAGATCTTTTCAGGAACCGGAATCTAGAAAGAACTTTCTTAGAGCTTACAGGCATGATCGGAGTGAAGCCTTTCGAATGCGTTGGTACGAAAGAGGAAGTTAATTCCGCGCTGGCAAAAACTGTCTCAATGTATAAAAACAATGACCTTCCTTATTTATTAAATATTTTCAAAGAGAAAAACAGAAACAAAATGAACTTTTATCTCGATCAGTTCGAAGTTATATTAAACGAATTCAATGATGAGAACCTTCTGCCCGAAAAATTTAAAAACATACTGATAAAGAGCTTATGACTATTAAAGAAAGATTTGGTAAATATTTTAGCGGAAAAAGCATACTGATAATGGGGTTCGGCACTGAAGGCAGATCAACTCTGGATTTTCTGAATAAATATTTTCAAGACTGCAGAATTACTATTTACGACAAAAATGTACTCAGACTCGGAAAAGATATCCGATTCATAACTGGGGAAATCGACTACATATATGATAAATTCGATCTTATAATAAAAAGCCCCGGAATTCCGCTTACTGACGACTTTGTTCAAAGATACAAAACATTTATTTCATCGCAGACAGATATTTTTTTAAGGGAATTTCATGCCCAGACGATAGGGATCACTGGTACAAAAGGCAAAAGCACCACCGTATCTCTGCTTCATTCTATCCTCACAGACTGCGGTAAGAACTCGATCCTTGCAGGTAATATCGGTGTGCCTGTCTTTGATATCATACCTGAAATAGGCGATTCCAGTATAATCGTGCTTGAACTTTCTTCGCATCAGCTTCAGTTTATAAAAAAAGCGCCTCATATTTCTGCCATACTGAACGTCTATCCTGAGCATCTGGATTTCTACAAAAATTTTATAGAATACCGTTCAGCCAAGATGAATATTATTAAAATGCAGGATGAGAACGACCGAATAATTTTTCCTGTAAAAGAATTCGAAGGCCTTGAAAAAAAATCTGCGAGTTTTCCCTATGAGATAATAATAGACGGAGATGTAGCGATCGTGTATTACTGTGACAACAGCATCCAGCTCTCTCTTAAATGCATCGAATTGAAGGGAAGCCATAATTTGTATAATATCGGTGCGGCTCTAATAGCTTCACAGCTTGCAGGATGCGATATTAAGGATTCCGTAAGGTCTGTTTACCAGTTTAAAGGACTTGAACACAGGCTTGAGTTTTTCGGAAATTACGCAGGGATTGATTTCTACAATGATTCAATTTCTACAATCCCTCAGGCCACAGTAGCAGCTATAAAAGCTTTTGACAATTCTGTCGGCTCTTTAATACTCGGAGGACATTTCAGAGGAGAGGAGATAACTTGGAATATACTCACGGATGAACTCAAAAAATCCTCGGTCGATAACATATTCTTTCTGCCGGATACAGGCAGATTAATGTATGACGATTTTATTAAATCCGGATTTAAAGAATTTATGGGTAACGGAAGCTCGGTGATTGTGTGGAACGATAAACAGACAAGATGTTTTTTTTGCGGAAATCTTGACGAAGTGATCGCATTGGTATTTAAATATACACGCGCAGGATCTGTCTGTCTTCTCTCACCTGCTTCGTCAAGCTATAATATGTTCAAAAACTTTGAAGAAAGGGGTGGATATTTTAAAGAAAAAGTTAAGAATTATGCAGTTGGAGACTCTGATGATCAAATATGACCATATAAGACTTGACCTCGAGAAAAAATTCGGAGACGAGATCAACAGATTGATACATGGCAATATAATACTTAAATTACTAATCGATGCCAGGGTGATCAACGCAGCCGACAGCTACTCAAAAATTCTTGACAGCTATAATTTTAAGATAACAAAAGAAATGACCCCTAAATTATACGACCTCTGTCATGAAGTTAAAGATACTCTTCAATTCTCCGACAGTATTGATTTTTTTATTGTGAATTCTCCTGAAATGAACGCTTTCGCAATTCCAAGCAACTATAAAGAATACCCGCACAGGATAGCTCTGAATTCTACTATAATAGATAAAATGGATGATGATGAACTCAGATTCGTCATCGGACATGAAATAGGTCATCTGGTAACAAAGACCTACAAAATAAGCCAGATGATGCGGTTTTTGTTCCAGAATAAAGAACCGAGCCTTCTGTTAAGACAGAAATTCATGTTCTGGGAAAAGCTTTGCGAATTGTCTTCGGACAGATTCGGCCTATTAGCCAACAGAAATATAGAAAAAGCGATATCAAGCTTCTTTAAGTTAATTTCCGGTCTTCCGAAAAATGTTATAGCTTTTGATCTTGATGAATTTATCCGGCAGAACAAACTTAACCTGGAGACTCACATCAATGAGATTTCTGCACAAAGTATTTCACACCCGATTCCGTCTCTAAGAGTAATATCTTTAGACATTTTCAGCAGGTCAGAGGTTTACCTCAAAGCTGTAAAAAGCCAAAAAACATACCCCGATAAAAAGCTCAGTAAAAATATGGCTGAAATTCTTGAAAGATTCTTCTTTATGGGTAACGAAACCGATGTACATCGAATGAGGTTTATAGCTTCTTCCGGACTTATTATGTCTCAGATTGATAAAGAAATGACCAAGGACGAGTTCAGCGCTATCATAGATACTCTTGCAAATTACCTTCTTTTCCCTAAACAGTTTCTGGACGAGATGATCGGCAGCCAAAAAGTGAATGATATCTTTAATGATTCTATCAGCAACCTTTTAGATCCGAAGAAGAACCGCGGCTCGATAGAGCAGGAAGCCGACATGATGTTCAGTTACCTTATTGATATCGCGCTGTCGGATAATGATATAACTCAGGCTGAGATCGATTTTCTTAACAGGATAGGAACTGAACTCTTTGGATTTACGAAAGAAAAAATATCATATATGACTGCCGAAGTAATCGCGAACAATTTTCAGCCATCCGGAATCTGATCTATCTGCGGATATATACCTTGCACCCTATCTTTACATGATCGAACAATTCGATAATATCCCTGTTTTTCATTCTTATACAGCCTGCAGATGCTTTTTTTCCGATATTTTTTTCGTCATTCGTACCGTGTATATATATATATCTTTTGTAAGTATTTGCATTCCTGACCTGCAGCCCTTTTAATCTAAGTATCCGGGAGGTGATAAGATCTTTATCTTCCCCATCGATTACCGCAGTTTTTTCTGTTTTAACCCTGTTCCTGAATATCGTTCCCAATCCAGCTCCTTTACCTATCTTTTCACAAACTTCATGCATCCCCAAAGGAGTTTTATTGCTTCCTTCTTCGAAACCTTCACCGTGTTTAGATGTTGATACCGGAAATATCAATCTAATATTTCTATTTTTGAAAACCATTTGCTGTTCAGTAATTGATATATCGATCATCATAATTCTCAACCGATGTCGAGTTCATCGTTAATCTCTGCAATAGTTTCAAACTCTTCCTGAAGCTCTTCAAGGATCTCAATTGCCTCTTCAACCATTATTCTGTTCTTTTTCAGTGCCTCGATCTCACTATTTATTTCTTTCTCATCTCCTTCGCCGTCATCTAGATCGTCCTGAAGTTCTTCGAGCCTTTCGTCTATCTCTTCGAGCTCTTCATCGCAGTCAAAATTCATATCCTCGAATGTTTCGTACAATTCATTGATCTTAGCTATGTCTTTTTCCAGCCCGGTCTTAATTGCTTTTACTTCAGAAAGAAGGTTTTTCAATTTTTCGAAATCGTTCATTTCCGTCTCCCGTTTATTTACAGAAATATAACTCCTGATTACCGATTTTCAATTAAAATAATTCTAAATGATTTGAAACAATATTTTCAAAATCTTAAGTCTCGCGCGGTCAGGATCGTTTTCGAAATCTGATTCATTTTCATCAAATATCAGTTTAGCCCTGTTCCAGTTCTGCATTACAACAGCAGTTGTGAATTTTAGTATGGCAATATCAGTTCCGGTATTCTTAATTGTTTCAAGAATTCGGGCGGTCTCTCTGAAAAAACCGTGGTCAAAATAAACAAAAGCCGTTCTTTTCAGTTCGTCTGTCGAAAGGCTTAAGTTTATGTTTGATTGGTACTGCGGCCTGAAAACAACTTCCTGCCTAATAAGAACCGATTGAACCCATTCGTTTTTGAACTTTTTAAGAATATACCCGTCATGGATCTTTGCTGCGTACGACACAACTTCTTCAGCTTCATGAATAGAACCTTTTATATATAAACACCTCGCTTCATAAATTATAGCGTCATACTGGTACCCATAGAATTTTTCACCGGGGTCTTCATTGATTGCCTTGAATAATAGATAAGCTTTCGTGATTTTTCCTGTATGGTAAAGATCACGGGCATAAATATAGGCGAAGTACTTTGATGAAGGATTTATTTCATGAAGATTTTTCGAGTACCGTAAAGATGAAGTATGATCTTTAAGGATCAGACTGAAATATTCGATCAGGAACAGGTTTGCTTCGATTTTAGTTATATCCCCTTCGTTGGCAATTTTATCAAGCTGTTTCAATCCTTTCAAAATATTCCCTTTATAACCTAAGACAGATTTAACCCAAAAGCTGTCATTAAAATACACACCGATCGCTATTTCAGACAACGCAGATCCGAAACCGGTATCTGCGGTTCTGTATTTTTTGTTCAGCTTATCGAACATTTTTCTAGAACTTCTTATGTTCTTGAACATTCCTAAGGACGGATCTGATGATTTAACATATGCAAGGCTTCCGTATAACGATGCTTTAAGAAGCTCTTTTTCATACTGAGAAAAACCTTTTATAACTCCGTCTTCGATATCATCCGTTACAATTTCTATTTCATCGCAAAGATCTCCGGTGCAGGTAATTTTATGAAGTCTGAATTCTCTGAGTTTTATATAAAGATCGAAGATCCTGTCCCAGCCGTTCACTTTTTCATTTTCAGTAAAAGTAATCTCTTCATCCTGATAAAGTTTGATAGAAAATTCTCTGAAGGAAGAAATAAAATCCGCAGACAGTAATTCCGCCGATAAGCAAAACAGAATTATAACTATTCTGTATATCATATAATTTCCAGCTTTGTTAGAAACTCACATCTACAAGTTCTATCGGGTAATCGCCGTCAAAACAGGCGAAACAGAAATTGTCGTTCGTATTGTTCACGCATTCGGAAAGATCTTCCTGCTTTAAATATTTTAAAGAATTAACACGCAGATATTCAGGCATATCCTTGAATTCCATCCTGTTCGCCATAAGCTCTTCTTTTGTGTTGGTGTCCAGACCATAAAAGCATGGAAATTTAACCGGGGGCGATGCAATCCTCAAATGTATTTCTGCAACTCCTGCCCCCCAGAGCATACCGGCGATCTTTCTCATTGTGGTTCCGCGCACGATAGAATCATCGACCAAAACGACTCTTTTGTCCTTGAGTGTCGATATAACAGGATTGAATTTCTGTTTAACGCTTTCATCTCTTCCCCGCTGATCTGGTTTTATGAAAGTTCTGCCTACATAGTGATTTCTAATCAGAGACATTTCAAAAGGAATATTTCTCGCCTGTGCATATCCGAGAGCCTGAATGTTAGAAGAATCCGGGACGGCAACAACCACATCCGCTTCAATATCCTCATCGTACTTAGCAAGAGCCTGTCCCATCCTTTTTCTGGCTTCATATACACATATTCCGAACTGCTTACTGTCCGGCATCGAGAAATATACAGGCTCGAAAACGCAGTGAGAATGACCTGTTTTACCGTTCCTGAGTTCAGGACAGCCGAATTTGAATCTCTCAACCTGATTATCTCCGAATACATGAATAATTTCGCCGGGAGTAACTTCCTCGATATTTTCGCACCTTAGAATATCAAGACCTTTTGATTCTGAAGCAAAAGCATATCCTGAATCCGTTGCTCCAAAAGAGAAAGGTCTTACTCCGTACGGATCTCTGAATCCCCATATTTCATTCCTGCCGATAAGAACTGTCGAAAACGCGCCTTTGAATTTCTGCATCACCATTCTTATACACTCGATCACAGGAACCTGTTTAACAATATGATGCCAGACAATGAATCTTAGGAGAAGCTCTCCGTCGTTACCGCTGTTAAAATTCACTCCTTCCGCTTTAAGTTCATCGGTAAGGGTTTTGTAGTTGGTAATATCTCCGTTGCTTGCAAGAGCGAAAATCGTTCCTTCGAGAGTTTCAATAACATGCGGCTGGGAATTATTTACATCGCTTGTCCCTCTTGTCGGATACCTTACATGACCAACGGCGATCCTTCCCGGGAAATTTTTTAATACATCTTCGGTAAGATTATCTTTTACAAGACCCAGACCTCGGATCTGCTTTATCTGTCTGCCGTTGCTGACTGCCAGACCGCAGCTTTCCTGTCCCCTGTTCTGTATCGCAAAAAGACCCAGCATTGTATCAAATGCCGCATCGTCTGAATTAAATATTCCAACTACTCCGCACATATCAAATCCCTATAATTAATTTTGCCCAGTCTCTCGCTATCTGAATGTCTCTTTCTTTTTGATTTCTTATCGGGTCCTTAAATTCGATCTTGCCGACAATTGAATTTCCGGTGACGGCTTCTTCAAATTTCTCGAAAAAGTTTCGGGGACTGCCTCCGTGGCAGCAGAATAAAGCAACTTTTTTATTTTTCAGTTTAATCTGTTTGAAAAATGTTCTTAGAGCAGGCGCATAAGTCCAAGCCCAAACGGGTGTTCCGATAAATATCAGGTCATAATCCCCAGGCTTTATATTGAACGGCATCAGTTCCGGTTCCGCTTTAGTCATGGCCTGTTTACCACCCGCAAATATTTTCAAAAAATTATTTCTCGTGATCTCTTTCACGGGTTTTAGTTCAAGCAGATCCGCCCCGATTTCATCAGCCATATTTTCCGCTATAACCTTTGTATTTCCGTCAAATGAATAAAACACGATAAGTATTTTCACCAAACCCTCCTTAGGATTTTTCACCACGAAATATACTGAATTTCAAATTGAATTGCTAATTAAAAAATTATGAAAATAATATCTTTCATTTTATTTGAGAATCGGTTGTTTTTTTCTTACCTTTGCCTTCTATGAAGGAAGATTATAAAAAATATCTGGATCCTGAATTCGTTTCCACATTTTCGAACCTGAGCCTGACGACAAAAATGGTGCTGAAAGGTTTTATGCTCGGAATTCATTCGAGCCCGATGAAAGGCTTTTCCGCGGAATTTTCCGAACATAAGCAGTATAATGAAGGCGATTCTACAAGGTTCGTTGACTGGAAAATTTTCGGCAGAACCGAAAAATACTTTCTGAAGCAGTTCGAAGATGAAACGAACATTTATGCTAATATATTTCTCGACAGGTCAGCATCTATGAGCTTTAAATCTGAAAATTTTCAATATTCGAAGCTAGATTACGGCAAACAGCTTGCAGCAGCAATATCTACGATCCTGATAAATCAGAAAGACGCAGTCGGGTTCGGTAATTATGCCGATAATCTCAAAGAATACATACCTCAGAGATCATCAAAACAGCATTTGAAGAATATACTTATCAACATTGAGAATGATATAGTCTTTAATACGCATGAAACGTATGCCTCATTTGATGAGATCAGTATGAAGCTGCATAAATCAGGGATCCTCGTGATAATATCTGATCTGCTGGAAGAGAGCGACAAGCTGATAAGCAGAATATTAACTCTTCAGAAAAGGCAGCAGGACATAATAATTTTTATGATAGCGGATCATGATGAGTACCACCTTCAGCTCGGTGATCATCTGAACATGATAGATTCTGAAACTAATGAGAATCTGATAGTTAAACCAGCTTTGCTGAAGAATAAATACAAAGAGATTTATGACGAACACATAAATAAATTCAAAAAAGTGTTTACTGAAAAGAAAATTTACTTTACATTTGTGACAACAAGAACGCCGTTCCATATACCGCTTCGTGAGATCGTTCTTGTACGAGGTAAAAAATAAACGGAGAAAATAATGAAGAAGTACATTGATGAAAAAATGCCGTATAAAGTTAAGGATATCAGCCTCGCCGAATTCGGAAGAAAAGAAATTGACATAGCCGAAAAAGAAATGCCCGGCCTCATGTCGATTAGAAAAAAATACGCACCGAAAAAACCTCTGAAAGGCGTAAGGATAACAGGCTCGTTACACATGACTATCCAGACTGCTGTTCTGATAGAGACCCTCGTTGACCTCGGTGCGATCGTAAGATGGTCGAGCTGCAACATATTTTCGACACAGGATCATGCTGCGGCTGCAATTGCAAAGGCCGGAGTGCCTGTTTTCGCATGGAAAGGCGAAACGCTGGATGAATTCTGGTGGTGCACAGCCCAGTCATTATCGTTCCCGGGCGGAAAAGGCCCGCAGCTTATTGTGGATGACGGAGGCGATGCGACTTTAATGTCCCATAAAGGCTATTTCGCCGAGAAGGATCCCGGAATACTTAATGAAAAAATG
>CALMWI010000278.1 GCA_937873545.1 uncultured bacterium
AAGCGAAGGTATGGCGATCACAAGAAGATCGTACTTAACTTTCGGATCCTCTTTTGACATTTCTATGAATTTTTCTTTAGACAATATTGTGATTCCCTCTATTGTCCTCTGTCTTACCTTTTCATTGTCGTCTATAAAATACTTTACTTTATAATCGGTCTCGGCGAACTCTTCGGTGATCTTCTGTCCGGCTTTGCCGGCTCCGTAAATGACCACTCTCCTGGATTTTTTTCTCGAGGCTGCTCTTAAGAGCATATGCCTGTAAACGAGCATGATCGTGTTCTGGATGAAAAGAAAGAGAACAAGCTCGAGAAGAAGCATTCTGAGCACAGCTTCCCCGTGCTTGAATATCATGAAGAAAACGGGAAGAGAGATGATGAATCCCGATACTCCGATGATCGTTTTCAGAAGATATGATTTAGCCGTCGCAGACGACCATGACAGTTTATAATCGTTAAGGATCATAAAAGAAAGCAGAATACGCATCGAGAAAATAAAGATCAGATGATTAAGATGCGGTTCCAGATTGATGAAGGCTATTGAAGAAAAATAGCTGCAGACCGTAATGGCAAGCGTGGCCATCACACCGAGCGTTCTTTTATCCGAAGCTTTCAGTTTTTTGAGCATATTTTTTAACCTTTTAAAAGATCTTTGATTATTCCGCCCGTTTCGTCAATCTCCGCGTCGGTCATGTTGGTGTCTGACGGCAGGCATAATCCGTTCTCGAACATTTTCTCGCTTGTGCCGTTCACATATTTTTCGCATGCCTTAAATACAGGCTGCATATGCATCGGTTTCCAAAGCGGTCTCGACTCGATATTATATTTTAGCAGTTCAAGCCTGATCGCCTCCCTGTCGGTCCCTGAGGTATCCGGATCGACAGTAATTGCGCTCAGCCATCTGTTACCGAACGACCCTTCTATTTCAGGCTGAAATACGACACCGTTATTCCCGCTGAGCATTTCGCGGTACTTTTCATAGATCCGTCTTTTTCTTTCGACCCTTTTTTCCAGCACCCTCAGCTGCCCTCTTCCTATCCCGGCAAGAACATTGCTCATCCTGTAATTATATCCGATATGCGTATGTTCATAATGAGGCGCATTGTCTCTGGCCTGTGTTGAAAGGAATTTAGCTTTTTTCGCATATTCTTCGTTGGCGGATACAAGCATCCCCCCGCCGGAAGTTGTAAGTATCTTGTTGCCGTTGAATGAAAGTATCCCTATATCTCCGTAAGTACCGAGTTTTTTCCCTTTATACGAAGCTCCGAGCGCTTCGGCGGCATCTTCTATAAGAAGTATATTATGCTTCCTGCAGATCTCCGATATCTTTTCGATCTTCGCGCTCTGGCCGTAAAGGTGCACCACGATCACGGCCTTTGGATATTTTCCCGTTTTTTTCTTTCTGTCAGTTATTGCGTCTTCGAGCAGATCAGGATCCATATTCCATGAATCTTTTTCGCTGTCAACAAAAACAGGTTCCGCCTGCTGATAGGCTATCGGGTTTGCACTGCCTGAAAATGTGAAGGACTGGCAGATGACCTCATCGCCTGCGGCAACACCGTTCATGATCAGAGCGAGATGTATGGCCGCGGTGCCTGCACTTAAGGCCGCCGCCGATCTTATTCCGAGATACGCGCACATCTCATTTTCGAACTCGTCGACATTTGGTCCTAACGGAGCAACCCAGTTAGAGTCAAATGCCTCTTTTACGAACTTTTGCTCTTCTCCGCCCATATGAGGCGATGAAAGCCAGATCTTTTTCCGTTCCAAAAACTTCCCCCTGCTTCGCGGCACTGAACTTTATATAATCCGTTTTTTCTAATCAATTTAACGCACATAATTTACAAAATATATCGTGCTTTGTCAAAGCTTTTTTATAAAAAATACAGGTTGATTGTTCTATGATTTTTAGATATTATACAATCCATGAAAAAAACTGCTGTCATATTTCTGATAATCTCTGCTGCGGAAATCTTCTCCTATCCGTTCGTAGTACCCTACTTTGATGAAGAGTTTTTTCTGTACCCGTACCTGAACTACGACCAGTCACTTGATTGGAAAAAGACAAGGGAGGGGCATTTGTACGAAGGCGGACTTGTTCAGACCAGCCACGGCAGTCTTACGAC
>CALMWI010000279.1 GCA_937873545.1 uncultured bacterium
TAAACATTACGCAGCTAATTTTTACTTAACGTCGCCACATTTACACTTTACAAAGGCAACTCATACGCGTTTATCATAGGTGCCGCAAACAACTTAAATCCGATCAAAACATCGTTTTACGGTAACAATTTCGTTGATAACCTGTTTTCGGACGAACTTGAAGTAAGCACATACAAGATATTTTATATAAATCCTATTCACAGCGGTACTTATTATCTTAAAGTTCAGTCTAAAGGCGAAGCCGAAGGCGATGGCGAATGGATGTATTATTACGGGTTTAAACAGAATAAATAAGCGGAAATAATGAGACAGGCTTATGCCTGTCTTTTTTATATTGTTATGAATTTCTTTAAAGAGATAAACAAGGAGAATCTCAGCTGGGCCCTTTACGACTGGGCTAATTCAGCCTATGCTACGACCGTACTCGCAGTATTCTTTCCCGTATTCTTCAGCGAATTCTGGAGCAGAGGGGCGGAAGCTTCAATTACGACTGCCAGGATCGGAATAGCCAATTCTCTTATCGGTGTGATACTGATGATAATCGCGCCTGTATTAGGCACAATGTCAGACATTTCGGGATCAAAAAAGAAATACCTCATGATAGCTACTGCCGGAGGCGCTATTTCGACAGCAGGTCTGTATTTTATCGGCGGAGGTGAATGGGCGGCCGCGCTGCTGTTTTATTCGGTATCATCTGTGTGCTTCAGCACAGGAATAATATTTTATGACGCGCTTTTGAGCAGTGTTGCAGGCAAACAAAAATATAACATGGTATCAAGCTTCGGTTATGCTCTCGGGTACCTGGGGGGCGGAGTTCTTCTTGCAGTGAACATATTTATGACGCTAAAACCTCAGATGTTTGGGCTGATTTCTGGGTCTGAAGCGGTCAGGCTCTCATTTGTTGCGGTAGCTGTCTGGTGGCTTGTCTTTTCAATCCCGCTGTTTCTGTTCGTAAAAGAAAAAAGGGGAGATACAGATAAAGAGAAAATATCATTGCGGATCAGGAAAAGTTTTATACAGATCTTAGACACCTTCACGCATATAAGAGAGATCAGGAATGTCTATCTGTTCCTTATAGCTTACTGGCTTTACATCGACGGAGTTGATACGATAATCAGAATGGCAATGGATTTCGGACTCTCTATCGGGCTCGAAAGAAACAGTCTGATCACCGCGCTTTTAATAACCCAGTTCGTGGGATTCCCGGCAGCTCTATTTACCGGTCTGATATTTAAAGGAAAAAGCGGTGCCAGAAAAGGTATATTTCTTACGATATTCGCTTATTTTCTGATCACTATTTTCGGTTCAATGATGCAGAAAGAATATCATTTTTACATACTCGCGATAACTGTGGGACTTGTTCAGGGCGGAATACAGGCTTTGAGCAGGTCATATTTCGCCGCGATCATACCCGAAGCGAAAAGCGGAGAGTTTTTCGGATTCTACAACATGATCGGAAAGTTCGCGGTAATTCTGGGACCGCTTTTTATAGCCGTTACGGGATTGACACTAAGGAACTTCGGATTCTCTTCGGGAGCGGCTTCAAGGGGGGGCGTTCTTTCCGTGTCTGTATTTTTTATTCTGGGCGGAATAATATTTTATATGTCCGGCCGGGACAAACAGGGATAATATCTTGACAATTCATTTACGCTTAATTATTTTTGACGCTGTTTAAACAAAGGATGATGATATGAAAAAGAAATATTTAACTACTCCGATCTATTATGTGAACGGAAAACCTCATCTGGGACACGCATATACTACTATTCTATGCGATTCCATCACAAGATATTATAAGTTATTCGGATATGATGCCGTAATGATCACAGGCGTGGATGAACACGGCCAGAAAGTTTATGAGGCAGCTGTTGAAAAGAACATGGATCCGCAGGCATATTGTGACAGTCTGATACCTGCTTTCACAGACCTTTTCAAAAAATGCGATATCAATTATGACATTTTTTTCAGAACGACTTCGACAAGTCACAAAAAGAAAGTGCAGAGCATGCTGCAGCAGCTTTTTGACAAAGGCGATATTTATAAAGATCATTATGAAGGAAATTACTGTACTCCATGCGAAACCTTTTTTACGGAGAAAGATCTTACGGACGGTAAATGCCCACAG
>CALMWI010000280.1 GCA_937873545.1 uncultured bacterium
AAGATCCCCGCTTAGATATTTTCCGAACCAGTCGTTGCACCATTCCCAGACATTCCCGCTCATATCATAGATTCCGATCTCATTAGGTTTTTTACCTCCGACAGGCTTCGACGAGCTTCTTTTGTCTCCGCCGCACTGCGCGACTTCATTCGCGTCGTTGCTTCCGCTGAATTTATAACCTTTGCTCAGGTGACCGCCTCTTGCGGCATATTCCCATTCAGCTTCGGTAGGCAGTCTGTAACCGTTCGCTTTAAGATCGCATGATTTCTTTAGCCCGTCACCGGTATAGCATTTATTGAGACCTTCAAGTTCGCTTAATTTATTGCAGAATTCTACCGCTTCGAACCATGTTACATTTTCAACAGGATGTTTTTCGCCTTTGAATTTGCTCGGATTTGCTCCCATAACCGTCTGATATTGAGACTGAGTGATCTCATATCTGCTTATATAATAACCGCTCAGGGTCACATTATGTGCGGGTTTGTCGTCGGGTTCTGTTCCGCCCATGATAAATTTCCCGCCTATGACAGCAAGAAGTTCTATGTCGGTAGTTTTACAGCAGATCTTCTTGTTTACTCCGATCGTCGAGAATCTGTAGCCCAGGTCCTCATCCTTTTGGACTTTGGCGTAATCCTGCCATTTTTTCCTGAACTCGTCAAGATATTTCTGTTTAGTTTCGCTGCTCAAGGATGAACCTACCATTTTCTCCATGTCGCAGATATCTTTTTCGAACTGCGGCCTTAATTTATCAACCTCTGACTGCTTTTTTCCCTTTTCCTCGCTTATCCTCTGATAAACAGGCTCGAGCAGCGGAAGTATTTTCTGCTTGATGTCAGTATATTCAACATTGTTGATCTCATTTCTGAGTTTCTCGAGCTTTTCGTGTTTTACAAAAATATCTTCCGTCTTGTCAAGCTGCGATATAGCCTCGTTGTATTTGTTTTTTAGATCGTTGAAAAGCTTCTCTTTTTCTTTGGCCTTCTCCATCTCTTTTTCGCTGGCAAGCGCAAGCTCCCAGCTTGAAAGATCGGTATTATCTACCTGTATCTCTTTATCTTTTGAAGCCTTAGGCTGATATACCGGCAGTTCTTCTTTGAGATACTCTTTGTTCTCGGTGAACTTCTTGATCTTTTCCAGTTCGGCTTTTTCATCGTACTGAAAAATAGGCTTCGTGCCTTCCTTCTTCTGTTCCTGAACTACCTGTTCGGCATTATATCTGAAAAGCATGAAAGGATCGTATGTAACTCCGCCTTCGGTCTGATAGACCGGGTTCATAGCGGGCAGACCCTGTGACTTCGTCCAGTCGTTGATCCTGTTGTCGGTGAAAAGGATCAGATCCTCGATCGTGATGATGCCGTCTTTGGAAGTATCGATGTCCATGGCTGAATTGGGCGAATCGAGCAGGTATGTCATATAGTATGTGAAAGCACCGTTGTTCTTGTCTTTCCTTTCGTACGACTGCTGGCCTTCGCTTGCCGCGAATATCGTCTTCACTATCGTTTTGCCTGTCTGTTTCGATTCCTTTGCTCCGATGACAGGTCTGACCTGAATACCTTTGGAGATATTCATCTTAGACGCTACGGCCTGCCCCGTTCCTTTTCCTTCCTTTTTGATAAAATTCCTGCAGGCATCGACGATAAGGATCGCTTCAGCCGGTTTCTTTTCTTTTATTATGCGTTTGATCTCCTCTACAGCTACGCTTCCGTACTTTTCCGGATTGTCGATGTTGCCGTCCGAGCCCAGAAGATAATTATTCCCGTCATTTCCGCCTATCCCGTGGCCGGAAAAAAAGAATATGACTTCGTCGCCTTCGTTGATACCTCTCGCGAAAGCATTCACATTCGAATACAGCTTGGAAGCAGTTATGTTCTCGCCGTAGCTTGCATCTTTTAACGCCCAGATGTGATCGTCCTCGAACCGCGCCTGCTTTAACAGTTCCTTCATATCGTCCACATCGCCGTGGCAGTTCTCAAGTGGCGCGAAAGCGTCGTAATTCTGTATCCCGACCAGCATTGCCGTCCGTTTGGCATAAGAAGTATTGATTATCAGTGCCAATATTATTATATAAAACAATTTCGGTTTCATCTTAGGTTGTTCCCTATTTATCCCTTAATTCTTCCGCATCTGCCTTATCATGCAGTCTCTCTGTTGAGATCTCAAAAAAAATATCTATATCCTTTGTAAACCTCGGATAACCGAAAAATGCGACAGCGTAACCGCCGATTATCATATACTCGACTTTATGCTTTTCTAGTAACCGTAATAATTCTTTGAAATCTGGCTGGATATTCATATAAAAATTTCCCCGCTTCAATTCTGAGCTGTTCAACTATATCTAATCTTTCTTCAGGAGTGAGACTTTTCCAATACTTTCTGTCTTCTTCCTTTAGTTTTTCATGAGTTGTTATTTTAATTTTCATATCCATTACTTACAGCCTGATCTGTTTACATCGGAATTTAAAGATAAAATTTCCTTAATGCAAATTATAACATCTCGTTACTTCTTCATCTTCTTGGCGATCTCGGTAACCGCGAAGGAAGCTACGTCATCTGCGTACTTGCCGGGTCCGAATCCAGCGTCATAACCGAGTTCCTTTGCAAGCTCGTGAGATATTCTCGGGCCGCCTGCTATCAGGATGACTTTTTCCCTGAGCCCTTCAGCTTCGAGAAGCTCGACAAGCTCTGTCAGGTTCTGTATGTGAACGTTCTTCTGAGTGACGGTTTGTGAAACAAGAAGAACATCGGCCTTAAGTTCTTTCGCTTTCGCGATAAAATCCTCATTTGTTACCTGGCTTCCCAGATTGTAGGCTTCGATCATTTCATATCTTTCAAGTCCGTAATGCCCCGCGTAGCCTTTCATGTTCATGATCGCATCTATTCCCACAGTATGCGCATCGGTTCCTGTACTGGCTCCGATCACTACGATCTTTCTGCCTATGTTCTCTTTAATATAATCATTCGTCTGATGCATATCCATGACTTCCGTTTCAACGACGTGAACTTTAATGTTCGTGACATCCACCGAATGAACAGTGCTGCCGTAAACGACGAAGAAAGTAAAATCCTTATCTAGCGCTTTTGCGTAAGCCACGTTCGGTTCCTCGAAACCCATTTTCTTCGCGAGCTGCTTAGCAGCCTCTTCGGCTTTTGCGTCGTTGGGCAGCGGAAGAGTGAACGACAGCTGAACTTTACCGTCATTCATTGTATCGCCGTACGGTTTTATCTTAGTAAGATCTAAAGTCTTATCGAATTCCTTTTTATCGGTTGAATAGAGTCCGCTGCTCATTTTGAACCTCCCAGCATAAGTTCTTCAAACGGATTGAAGTAATTTTTGTCCTTTTCGACAAGGCCGTCGAGCCCTTTACCGCCTTTAACCGGTCTTTTCACGCCTGCGAATTTTCCCATTTCAAGAGTTTTGAACAACCCGAGATGTTCGATCTCTTCAAGCATCCTGTCCGCTTCCTTTAAAACCTCGTCGGCTCTTTTCTGGATGATCCCGTTCTCTTTGAACTGAATTTCTTCACCCAGGTCTTCCATGTTGTTGAATATATAAGCCGCGTTCTCTATCGCGAGATATCTGTCGGACATGAACGGGGTATGGATAGCTTCGGTGAGCATACCGAGAAGATGTATCTTCTGGCCTGTCATGATCGTGACCATGTTGAAGAGCGCGTCCTGAACATGGCCGCGGAAGATGTTACCGGTCATGAACTTTGTCGGAGGCATATATTTTAAAGGAGCTTTCGGGAATATCTCTCTCGCCATCTGCGCCTGAGCAAGCTCATATAAAAATCCGTTTTTCATACCGGGCTCCATTTCGAAAGCGTGTCCCAGACCCATCTGCTCTTCCTTGAGCCCTGCTATGACGGCGAACTGTTCGTTGATGAACTGCGATGCGAGTACGGTGTGCGCAGATTCATAAGCGTCGTCCGTGGTCAGATAATTGTCTTCGCCCGTGTTGATGATCACTCCGGCGAATCCGTTGATCATTCTTGAAAAATACTGATCGACCATGGTTCTCTGCATGTTGATGTCTCTGAACAGAATCCCGTAAAGCGCGTCGTTGAGCATGACATCGAGTCTTTCCAAAGCGCCCATCGCGGCTATCTCCGGCATGCAGAGCCCTGAGCAGTAGTTGCAGAGCCTGATGTATCTTCCGAGTTCGGCTCCCGCATCATCGAGGGCTTTTCTCATCAGCCTGAAATTCTCCTGCGTCGCGTAAGTTCCGCCGAATCCTTCGGTCGTAGCTCCGAAAGGCACATAGTCAAGCAAGCTCTGGCCTGTCGTTCTTATAACGGCGATCACATCCGCACCCTGCTTAGCCGCAGCTACAGCTTGAGTGATATCCTCGTAAATATTTCCAGTAGCTACTATCACATACAGATAA
>CALMWI010000281.1 GCA_937873545.1 uncultured bacterium
GATTCTAGCTTCAGGCATACTGGCTCACTCCGAGGGGCTTATTCAGACAAAGGAACCGAGAAAAATAATTCCGAAGGAACTGAAATCCGATATGAAAGCATGGATGACAATGCCGGGAATTGCAAGAAAAAATTATGATGAATCTACGCAGAAAAGAATACCGGCGGTTCAGGATTATTTTGAAAGATCGCAACTCATCAGCGAGTCGATATCAGCAGAGAGCGAAATCGGCGTCATAGTCAGTGGAGAGACAACTATAATTCTTAAAGAAGTTCTAACTCAGCTGGGAATCAAACCGTCCTATATGACGCTGTCCGCACTATATCCTGTGCCGGAGAAGAATATTCTGGATTTCGCGAAGAAGATAAATGGTAAAATTTTAATATATGAAGACGGTGACAGATTTCTGGAAGAAAAAGTCCGGCTTTTAGGCATAAATGTAATTGGAAAAGAGAAAAATTCAGTTATTACGAACTGGACGCCTGAACTTCTTCTGGGCGATCTGTGCGGAAAGCTCGGAATGAAATGCGATCTCGCGCCTAAAAAGATCGAAGCCCAGCCTTTAAAAAGACCGCCTTCGATCTGTCCCGGATGCCCTTATAAAGCATTCGGACTTTCCGTGGCGAAATTAAAGCAGCAGGGAAAAATATACGCATCATTCGGAGATATCGGCTGCTCGACGCTTCTATATTTCATGAACGCGCTCGACACTGTGCTCTGCATGGGGGCAGGCGATTCTGTCAGACAGGGATTTGTCCTGTCAAGACCCGAATATGCGCATAAATGTATAAGCATCATCGGGGATTCCTGCGAATGTCACTCGGGGCTGGACGCAACAAGGAATGCGGTGTTCAGGAACACTCCGGGCGTGAAGGTCGTTCTCGACAACAGGATCACCGCGATGACGGGCGGGCAGCCTGCGCCGAGTTCTGAATATAATCTCGCCGGAGTTCAGAACAGATTCAATCTCGTCAAGGCTCTTGAAGCTGAACAGGCGAAAGTAGTCGTAGCGAGATCATACGACCTTAAGCATGTCGAGAAAGTTCTTGCACAGGCTCTTGCCGATGCGGAAAATGGCGAATATACCACTCTGGTTCTTGAAGGACCGTGCATACATCAGGTGGCGAACAAGGCTAAAATCAGAAAAGTTCAGTTCAACAGGGAAAAATGCAGACGCTGCGGTAAGTGCAACATGTGTCAGGGAATTGAGTTCGACGAGGATAAATGGCCTCATTTTACTCAGCTCTGCACTAACTGCGCAGGTCATGATCAGGTCTGTAAGCAGATATGCCCTTTCGGTGCTATAGAATTCATCACCGAAGAGACTAAGTTACAAGCACTTTCGCTGCCGGAAGTCGGAAAATACGAAGAAAGCAAGATCGATCCGAAATCACTTCCGTCGTCGCTCAGAGTAGCTGTCAGAGGAATTGGCGGGCAGGGAAACCTTTTCTTCGGAAAAGTGCTTGCGGAAATTTCACTCAATACACCTTACGGTGACGCTCACATAGTAAAGGGCGACACTCACGGAATGGCTCAGCTCGGAGGGCCGGTTATTTCAACATTCGCCTGCGGTGCGGTTCATTCACCGACTCTGCTTCCGGGCACAGCTGATGTCATAGTGGTCATGGAAAGATCGGAGATTTTAAGGGAAGGGTTTCTCGATCTGTTAAAGGCCGGCGGAACAATAATTCTGAACAGCTACAAAGCGCTTCCTCCGAGAACAAGCATTCACGATTATCCGAAAGATGAAGTTATAGATAAATTGCTCGACGGATACAAAGTTATAAGGATAGATGCGGAAAAGACAGCTAAAAACTTCGGGGATGAACATGGAAAAACGGCAAACGTCATCGTTCTCGGCCTTTTATCAACGATAGAACCGTTCAATAAAATACCTGAAGGCACCTGGATAGGCGCATTAAAGAAGCTATCACCGAATGAAAATATATTTAAAGCTAACATTACAGCATTCAACGGAGGAAGGAATCATGATAAATAAAGAGCTCGTAAACCCGAAATCGATAGTCATAGTCGGCGCGTCTGAAAATATTAAAAAGCCTGGGGGAAAAGTATTGTACAACATCCTTCTCGGCGATTATAAAGGCAAACTTTACGCGATCAATCCTAAAGAGGAGAAAGTTCAGGGCGTTAAATGCGTAGCGCCGGAAGATCTTCCTGATGTTGAACTGGCTATAATATCCGTTGCTGTGAATCATGTAAAAGGTTATATAGAGTTCCTTGCTAAGAATAAAAATACGAAGGCATTCATAGTTCTTTCAGCCGGATTCGGCGAGATGGGCGAAGAGGGAAAGAAGCTTGAAAAAGAAATACTTGATGTGGTAAATAAATATAAAGCCTCACTTATCGGGCCGAACTGCATAGGCGTGCTTACGCCTCACTATAACGGGATATTCGCAGGGCCGATCCCCAAGCTGGATCCCGCAGGCTGCGATTTCGTCTCGGGTTCAGGAGCTACGGCCGCGTTCATTATTGAAAAAGGTATCCCGATGGGAATTACCTTTGCAAGCCTGTTCTCGGTCGGAAACAGCGCTCAGGTCGGAGTAGAAGATGTTTTAAAATACTGGGATGAGACCTTTGATCCGAAAAAGAGTTCGAAGATCAAGATCCTTTATATGGAGAACGTCAATAAACCGGATATGATTTTAAAACATGCGTCTTCATTAATTAATAAAGGCTGCCGGATCGCGGCGATAAAATCAGGCAGTTCAGACGCAGGATCAAGAGCGGCTTCATCCCATACGGGCGCTCTGGCAACTCCGGATAAAGCCATAGATTCGCTTTTCAAAAAAGCCGGTATCATCAGGTGCCACGGTAGAGAAGATCTGATCTATACCGCGGGTGTTCTGATGCAGAAAGAGCTCAAAGGAAAGAACATCGCCATAATAACTCATGCCGGCGGGCCGGGCGTCATGCTTACGGACGCGCTTTCGAACGGCGGTCTTTCCGTGCCTCATATCGAAGGCAAACATGCGAAAGAACTTCTTGAAATATTATTTCCGGGATCATCGGTCGCCAATCCGATAGACTTTCTCGCTACCGGAACAGCTGAACAACTGGGAATAATAATAGATTATGTTAACGATAAATTCAAAGAGATCGACGGGATGGTCGTTATCTTCGGGTCTCCCGGTCTCGGCGAGATATATGATGTTTATAAAGTCCTTCATGAAAAGAAGGAAAGATCAAAGAAGCCGATATTCTCCATGCTTCCTTCCATAGTTTCAGCCGGAAAAGAGATCGAATATTACAAATCCCTCGGCGAAGTATATTTTTCGGATGAAGTCATGCTAGGCAAAACGATCGTCAATGTAGCGAATACTCCAAAACCTTACACAAAATTCAAAGAAATAAAGATCGACGATAAAAAAGTCAGAGCGATAATCAGCAAAGCTAAAGACGGTTATTTAAAACCGGAACAGGTCGCAGATATGCTCGATGCTGCCGGAATACCGAGAGTTCCGGAGTTCGTCAGCAATAAAAAAGACAAGATCGTCGCTAAAGCTAAAGAATTAGGCTTCCCACTAGTGATGAAAGTGGTAGGCCCGGTGCATAAATCCGATGTCGGCGGTATAGCTTTAAATATCAAAACAGAAAAAGAGATCGAAAAGATTTTTGATAAAATGATGAAGATAAAAGATTCAAAGGGCGTCATGATCCAGCCGATGATATCCGGTAAAGAATTCTTCGCCGGTATAAATCACGAAGGAAAGTTCGGGCATTCTATATTATGCGGTCTCGGCGGAATATTTATCGAAGTATTCAAAGATACTGCCAACAACCTATCACCGTTCGGACAGGATAAAGCACTCGAAATGATCAGATCTTTAAAAAGCTATAAGATAATTCAGGGCGTAAGAGGTCAGAAAGGAATTGACGAGAATAAATTCGCGGAAGTTATAGCAAGACTTTCAAGTCTGACGCAAGCCGCTCCCGAGATCATGGAAATGGACATAAATCCGCTTCTCGGTAACGAGAAAGACCTTGTTGCCGTTGATGCAAGGATAAGAGTGAAGAAGTAAGAAGTTCATATAAACACTAAGCCCCTGATTTACAGGGGCTTAATTTTGGAGGA
>CALMWI010000282.1 GCA_937873545.1 uncultured bacterium
CTTTCGGCAGATAGCTCAGATAGGTGGAATAGAGCTTCTTTTCGAATCCGTCCTCCATATTGGGCAGTCTGAGAGTCTCTCTTGAAGCTTTGAATTTGTAGAGCGTGTCAGTTATCTCGCCTAAAGTCTTGCAGTAAGAAATGTCGATGTCGTGAAAGAATTTCTCCCTGTCGGAGTAAGTATAGTCCGATATCCTGATAAATTTTTCCACTATATCGTCAATGTAAACAAGATTTACCGTGTTGTTCCTGTCCGAAACCGTTATAGGCAGGTCGTTGGCTATATTGTGGCAGAATGTGGCTACGGCTGAATTATAGTTCGGCCTGCACCATTTTCCGAACACATTCTTAAGCCTGAATACATAGACCTTGACATCGTTGTCCATACCGTATTTCATTAAAGCTTCCTCAGCTCTCTTCTTGCTGATCCCGTAGGGATTTCCGTGCTCGGCCTGAATTGAAGAAGTGAGAACGACCGGTATCTTATTATATTTTTCGCACAGACTGATGACCGTTTCCAGCGTACCGAAATTTCCGGTTATGAACTCGGATTCGTCTTTCGGCCTGTTCACTCCTGCTAAGTGATAAATAATATTAGCCTGTTTAACATATTCCTCGAGCTTTTCCCGAGGATCGTCAATGTCGTAAAGGAACAGCGTTTTTGTTTTAAGCTCTCTGAAGGCCGCAGTGAGGTTCTTTCCTATGAATCCGTTCGCCCCTGTTATCAGAATGTTCTTCATTTTACGCCTCCGAAAGTTTTTATATCAGATATTAATTCGTATTTGAGAGATAGAACGCTATAGTTACGATGCTTGCGATTATTGCGACCCAGTCTTTCAGGCTCGTCCCTTCTTTTTCCTCGGGTTTCTTTTCCTTTTTGACAACTACTTTGGAGCCTTCCTTTACCGACGGCGACCACCAGCCGTCAACTTTCGCCGCGCCGCCCGGATAATACACGACCGTTTCGCCTTCGATGTAATTATCGTCCACCATGACTCCGCCTGCCGCGGCTACATAATCGTCAAGATCCCAGCCCGGTGTATATTTGACAAGCCCGGGTGTAAAGACAAAACCTTCTACCATCACTACGCCCGGATGCTTGGGCACTGTGATCACATCCCCGTTCTGGAGCATAAGGCTTCCGCCCCTGCTTCCTTTTGACACGCTCCCGAAATCAGACAGCACATCTTTTTCGCCTCTTTTAAACTGTATTCCCTGCGGGAACGCCTCGTTTTTCAGCCCGCCCGCTCTTTCGATCAGATCCGCCAGGGTCTCTTTTTCTTTCATAAGCGAATATGACCCGGGAAATTTCACTTCGCCGTTTATAGTAACATTTCTCTGCAGCTGATAATCGGGATACTGCCTGACCACCACATTATCCATGTCCTGAAGATAGAACATATCTTTTTCAGCCGAAGCGGATTCAGCCTTAAAATATTCGGGATTTAATTTTATCTTATGCACCGATGACAGAGCGTTCGGCTTTACATTATAAGGATCGATCCTGAATACTTCAGCCTCGTAGTAATACGCGCCTTTTACCAACCCGCCCGCCTGAAGGATCAGATCCTCAACTCTCATATTCGTCTGCAGATCGAATTTTCCCGGACTTCTGACCATCCCGTTTATGGTAACGCTTTTCGGATAGACCGCCACATTTATGTCATAGACCTTTAAATGGTCCTTATTCTGCAGAACGATATCTTCGGTTTTGTCGCCGTCTAAAACTTTTTTTAAATTGACCGAAATTATTTTTGTCGTTATTCCGTCATCGTTGTATCTGATCAGATCTGCTCTTTCAAGATATGTATTCTTTCTGAAAACCTCATCTTCCAGTCCTCCCGCCTTTAAAATCAGGTCGGATATTTTTGCTCCCGTGTCAAGACTGGTAACCCCGGTCCTTTTAACATGCCCAGATATCGAGACCTGGTTTTTCGGTTTAAGCTCCCATTGCGAATATATTTTTATAACATCGGAACTTTCGAGTTTAAAATTACCCGATTCAGGTTTTCTTAAGTCAAGATCGAATAATTCGGTCGTCAGGTTAGGATAGGTTCTTGTAAGCAGAGCTTTTTCCAGAAAAGCTTCGGGAAGCAGGCCGCCCGTCTGTTTTAACAGATCGCCCAGTGTCATGTCTTTCTGAAGGGAATATTTTCCGGGCAGAAGCACTGCGCCGTCGATATTGACATAGTTTATCATGATGTTCGATATCTGGAAGACGGTCACTATGTCGCCGTCCCTTAATTTAACCGGTTCGATGATCACTTTATCACCTTCGGACCTGCCCAGCCTGAACTCTTTCACTTCCTTGGAGTGCATGATCTCATTCGTTCTTTTTTCAAAGGGGACTATACGCTCGACCTGGAACCTTTCAAGAGTCGCGGTTACCCTGAGTCCGCCTGAGAATTTCATCAGATCGGCCATGGTCTCGCTGTCTTTGAGCTCATATATGCTTTCGTTATTGACCTCTCCCTCAAGCTTGATCGCGCTGTATCTGGGCGGCACGAGGATATTATCGTTGTTCTTTAATATCACATCGTTGACTTTTTTTCCGGTCAGCAGATAATCGTAAATGTCTATAGTTGAAACTACCCTGCCGTCCCTTACCACCTGAATATTCCTTAATGATCCCCTTGCCGTCGGTCCGCCCGCGTTATACAGAGCCGTGAATACAGTCGAATATGAGTCAAGCTTTATTGCGCCTTTCTTGAACACTTCGCCGACAAGGAACACTGTTATCGGTCTGAGTTTTCCCAGTGACACATCGAGAAATGTTGAAGCTTCTCCCGAGCTTGGGGCCAAAGTAATATATGCTTTTGCGAGAAGTTTTTTGAGTTTGGTTTCGAGTTCGTCAAGCTTGAGGCCGTTGACCGTTACAAGGCCTACATTGTTGACATAGATCGTTCCCTCGTCGGATACCTTTAAGTTGTTCCTGAGCTCAACATCGCCCCACATCGAGATCACTATTTCATCTCCCGGTCCGACCTGATAGTCTGAATAGGCGGTCATGGAGGATTCCATTTTAAATCCTCTGCTCGTATAGAACATATCGTAGCCGTAATAGCCTTTGGTGCTCGTTGATATCTCTCTTAAAAAATCCTCGCTTCTTATGTTGACGATCTTTTCGTCATCGTCGTCATTTTTCTTTTTATCGGCTTCCTGCTGAAGTTTGTCCTGGATCTTGTCGAGCTGCTCGGTTTTTTGAAGCTGTTCAAGCAGCTGCTGCTGGCCCTGTTCGACTGAAGTGTTCAGGTCAAGGCCCTCTATTGCAGGCTGTGCAGCGGATGTCTTGCCGTTAATGAGCGCTTCAGCAGCAGCCGCTTCGACCGGGGAGGTTACGGTCGCCTGCCCGGCGGCAGGTGCGGTCGCCGCCGCTCCTTCCTGCGCGTAAGATATTATTGTGAGTAAAAATAGTAACGATATTACGGTGAAAATCCTTTTCATTTTTTTTCCGCCTGAAGAATTAATAATAATTTTCCGTTATAAACTCCGGCAAACCGCTTTTGTTCATAAACAGTGAATAAATATAATAATTTATATGCGCGTAGTCAATCAATAATAAACCGGAGCAGGCCATAAAGTGATCTTCGGATAAGGCGTGAGTGATTTTTTGCCGTTAAAAAACGACATCGTTCGCTTTGTGAACATATGGCGTTTTAGGTAAAAAAATACCGGAAGCCCCGAAGTCATCTTTCGGACTGCGAGATTTATTATTGAGGGGTAGATCTATTTGCCGCCGTGCCCGAAAAAAACGACACCTGCGGTCTTGGCAAGAATTTCAAGGTCAAGAGTAACCGACCTGTTCTCAATATAATAAAGATCTAAAACTATCTGCTCATTGAACTTAACTTCAGCCCTTCCCTTGATCTGCCAGAGCCCGGTCATACCCGGAATAACCGAAAACCTTTTCTTATCCCATTCCTTCATATGTTCTAGTTCATAAGGTACGCACGGCCTCGGACCCACAAGACTCATATCACCCTTTAACACAGACC
>CALMWI010000283.1 GCA_937873545.1 uncultured bacterium
CGATTTCGGCATAAAAAAGCTGCTCGTCAGGTATGCGGATCTGAAGAAAATTTAAAAGGAGTTGCCGAATGTTCTTCAAAAAAGAAATTCCGGACAGTATAGAAGTCTTCAGAGAACTTCTCGACAGGTCTGTCAGATCAGGCGGATATCTGAGGTCTTCAGATCTGAAAATATTCAAGAGCCCTGATCAAACGAAGGAATTACTGAACGCTATGGTCAGGGACGGGGCAGTCACGATAAATGTGCTTGATAAGAACGATTATGAATATATTTTTTCAACAGTTCCGGAAAAATACAAACCGGCACATGTAAAGAACCTGGGCGAGTTTGATAATATTCTGACCGAATTAGGTATGGGTGCCGAAGACGGACAGGTGTTCCTTTCGGAAATAATCTTTGCTTTTGATATGGAATACAACGATATTATAGAGGCTTTTGAAATATATTCGCAGAACGGATTCGTGACGAAAAATATTTCAAAGTCGGGAAATGTTTATCTTATGTTCGATAAAGAAGAAATGAACGGCGGAAGTAACGGTGCATAGACTTAAACTGATAGTGCTCGGAAGCAGCGGCGGAGCTCCTACGAAAAGAAGGAACTGCAGCTCATTCATGCTTGCGGCAGAATCATACGGGATCATGTTCGACTGTGCGGAAGGTACTCAGAGGCAGCTAATCCACGCCGGATACAAGATCAGTAAGATCAGGTACATTTTCATATCTCATCTTCACGCCGACCATTTTGCGGGGCTGATCCCTCTTCTATCTACAAAAAGCATGTTCGGAATTGACGGAAAGATCACTATCATCGGCCCGAGAGGGATCAAAGATTATTTTGACTTCACTTTAAACTTAACAGGTTCAAAACTTTTTTTCGAATATGAGATAATTGAAATTTCAGACGGAGTTGAATTAAAATACGAAGATTTTGAATTGTCTGTACACCTTTTAAACCACAGACTTGAGAGTTACGGTTACAGACTTAAATTCAACGACATTCCCGGCAATCTGATACCTGAAAAGCTTGAAAGTTTCGGGTTGTCCGAAGGCCCGGTCTGCGGCCGCCTTAAAGCCGGAGAGACCGTGTTACTTGATGACGGGAGAAAAGTCACATTAAAAGATGTAGCAACAGAAGACAAACGCGGGCAGGTCATAGCCTTTACCGGAGACACTTATGTTTGTAAAGGGATATACAAATGCATAGACAATGCCGATCTCGCGATAATAGAATCGACTTTTCTGGAGAATGAAAAATCAAGAGCAGAGGAAAGAACGCATCTTACGGCTCAGCTGGCAGGGAATGTAGCTGAGAGAAGCGGCGTAAAACAGCTTCTGCTTTATCATTTCAGCGCATCATATCCGGTAATTGACGAATTCAGAACGGAATGCGCGGAAAAATTCAGAGGAAAAATCCACCTTGCTGACGATCTTAATACTATTGAAATAAATTAAAGGGCAACAAAATGAAAGACTACAAAAAGGAATTTATAAGTTTTCTGATCGAGAACAAATCGCTGAAGTTCGGAGAATTCACGCTTAAATCAGGCAGACTGTCGCCTTATTTTCTTAATACCGGCATGCTTTACTCCGGTGCCGCGGTCAACAAACTCGGCAGATTTTATGCCGAAACAATAGTTGACAGAGTTAAGGAAGATTACAATGTGGTCTTCGGGCCGGCGTACAAAGGGATACCTCTCGCCGTCTCCTGCGCCTCTTCACTGTTCGCCGAATTCGGAATAAACAAGGATTATTCATTCAACAGAAAGGAATCGAAAGATCACGGCGACGCTTCAGGGATAATCGTAGGCAAACCTTTAACGAAAGACGACAGGATCATTCTGATAGACGATGTGATCACTGCTGGCACTGCCATAAGGGAAACGATAGACATTCTTGCTACTGTCGGAGCTCCTAAGATCGTTTCGGTCGTCGTATCGGTTGACAGAATGGAAAAAGGAAAAGGCGAACTATCAGCCATTCAGGAATTAAAACAGAGCCTGGGCATAGAATTCTACCCCATCGTGAACATAATCGAGATCATGGAATACTTAAAAACCGAGAAAGTCGTCGGCGAAGATATAATATCGAAAATGATCGCCTACAGAAAAGAATACGGCGTTGAATAAATAAAGGAATAAAATGGAATACAGATTATATATTTTTCTGATCAATTATAAATATCTTCAGGATGTTTATAAAAAGGACCTGGAGGTCCAGTTCGGGAATATCAGCGACCTTCTTATTAACGAGTTAAAATTATCCGGCTACGAAATAACGGAGCATGACAACAGGTCTCTTTCATTCATGTCGCCTGCCGGCAATGATTTTAAAACCGTTTTCAAAATGGCGAAAGATGCCGAAAATGTCGTAACCAGGCTTAAATCTCTTTTAAAGGAGTTTGAGAACGAACTTTTTATTAAACTCGGTATAATTACTCTCGAAGAAGCAGATAAAAGGCATGCTTTTAAATGGTCGTTTTCCTTTGATGAAATAAAAACGCTTCCGAATATACTGCTTACAGATAAGGCAGCTTTTTCAGTGATAGAAAATTTCGATGTTACTTTTACCGGCCTCAAAAATATTTGGACAACAACGGGAGTTGAAGTAAGCAGGGCGCAGAGAATAAGAAAAATATATTTCAACAGAGAAGAAGAAAATGATATAGCTGATTTTATTTCCGGCGAAACCGATGAGCAGCTTCTTTTCGTTTACGGCGATATCGGCTCAGGCAAAACAGGCATAATAAACGAGGCGGTAAAAAGCTCTGACGCCAAAAACATTATACATCTTAGAGAAAAGAAACATTCGACGAGGGAATTTAAAACCGTTCACGATCTGATGTACAAAATAATGTTCGTGAATAAATTCGGAGAGATATCTGCGCTTGAAGAGGTAATATCCGCTATAGACAATTCAAGCCTGCCCGCACTGAACAGGGACAATCTGATCTATTTGTTCCGCAGCCTATACGGTGACGCTCCCGAAGACCGCCGGATCGATTTTAATTACGGACAGTACAGGAACAACCTGAAAACCGCGCTTGACGACTGCTTAAAGATAAATCCAAGGAAATCGGTCGTGATCATTGACGACCACCAGTGGATGAGCAGGAATTGCGAAGAGATGCTTCTTTCCATTCTTGACAATCCGGATAGCAAAATAAAAATGATACTGGTTTCCGACGACAAGAATAATTCCAACAATATAAAGCACAGGATAAAATTCTTGCGTATATCCGAGATCAACAAGGTCCAGATCTCCAGATTTCTTCAGATGGCATACCCCCATACAAAGATAGCGGGTAAGACGGCGGATATGATCCATAAAGTGACCGAAGGCAACCTTTACACTGTGATTTCATTTGTTCAGTTCCTGATAGCCAAGGACGCCATAACGGTAAAAGACGGTAAAGTTGAACTTGATATTCCAAAAACCCTTGCGGTACCGGAAAATCTCTCGGAAATATTTGCCGACAAGATCAGCTCTCTATCGGAGAACGCACTGACGATCCTCAAGATACTCTCAATTATCGGCGAACAGTTCTATTACAGCGACCTGGACTGGCTGCTGCATACTTTGAATTATCCCTACGATGAGACCGTCGCTTTAAGCGAGCTTGAAGAGAAAGGGGTGATCGAGAACCGCGGCGATCATTACCTGATAAGCGAACCCTCAATAATGAACGATATATATAAGA
>CALMWI010000284.1 GCA_937873545.1 uncultured bacterium
TGTGAAGACCGCCCATAACTCCCGCCATGGCTACAGGTTTTTCCGAATCGCAGATCATCAGTATCTTATCGTTCAGCACATATTCTTTACTGTCCAGTGTAGTGAATTTTTCTCCGTTCGCGGCTTTCCTGACTATGATTTTCCTTCCCGCAATTTCATTAAAATCAAAAGCGTGAAGAGGATGACCGGTCTCAAGCATAACGAAATTAGTAATATCCACAATATTGTTTATCGGTCTTAATCCGACTGCCATAAGTCTTTCCTTAAGCCAGCCGGGAGATTCTTTAACTGTTACGCCCTTAATAACTCGGGCACTATACCTTGGACAGGCAGACTGGTCGAGAATTTCTATTTTTACATGATCTGAAGTGGTCTCACTGCTTTCAGTGATTTTTATTTCGGGGATTTTCAGTTCAGTGCCTGTCATGAAAGCGAATTCTCTCGCGAAACCTAGATAACCTAAAGCATCGGCCCTGTTCGCAGTTACTTCAAGTTCAAAAACAATATCTTCATAACCGAACAGGTCATTCAGCGGGGTTCCTGTTTTAATTTCGTCCGGCAGAACCATAATGCCGGAGTGATCTCCAGACAGCCCCAGTTCATCCTCAGCGCAGATCATACCGCATGATTCCTCACCGCGTAACTTCGATCTTTTTATAACGAAATCTTTTACCTTCGCTCCTTCAAGAGCGACAGGAACTGTTTGGCCTGGGCTGACATTCGGAGCGCCGCAGACTATCGGAAGTATCTCTGATCCGGTATCGACTTTGCATAGCGTCAGTTTGTCGGCATTCGGATGCTTAGAGCATTCCAGAACCTTTCCGACTATGAATTTATCATAATATCTAGATATAAGTTCGACGCTTTCGGATTCAAATCCAAGGATCGCCAGTCTGTGAACTATGCTGTCGATATTCGAGGAGTTAATGTCATGATCAATATATTCTTTAAGCCACTTCGATGAAATTTTCATTTGTTCTTCAATCCGTAAATTATATTAAAACTGTTCAAGGAACCTGAGATCGTTCTCCGTGAAATCCCTGATGTCATTAACGCCGTATTTGAGCATCGCGAGCCTCTCAATTCCCAGGCCGAAAGCAAATCCGGTGTAAACTTCGCTGTCAACTCCGACATTTTCAAGAACTTTAGGGTGTACCATACCGCATCCGCCGAGTTCTATCCATCCGCTTCTTTTACAAAGCGGACATCCTTTACCTTTGCACTTGAAACAGCTGACATCAACTTCAGCTGACGGTTCGGTGAACGGAAAGTAATGAGGTCTGAACCGTATAACCGTCTCTTTTCCGTATAATATCCTGAATAACTCCTTCAAGGTGCCTTTCAGTTCGGCAAAAGAAACGCCTTTATTCACATACAATCCCTCGCACTGTGAGAACATCGCAGTATGAGTGGCGTTCTCTTTTTCGTTCCTGTAAACCCTTCCCGGAGATATGATTCTGAACGGAGGCTTGCCTTTCTCCATTGTCCTTATCTGTACGGACGAAGTCTCAGTTCTCAGCAGCTTGTTCTTTTCTACATAAAGAGAGTCCGTTACTTTTCTTGCAGGATGCCAGGACGGCATATTCAGAGCGTCAAATATGTAATATTCAGTTTCGACTTCGGGTCCTGAAGCAACGGAAAAACCCATCTGTCTGAGTATATCTTTAAGCTCATCCCTTATCATGTTAAGAGGATGAAAATTACCGGAATCGGTATATCTGCCGGGTAGAGTCAGGTCAATCTTTTCGATCTGCTTTTCGGAATATTTTTCTTTGA
>CALMWI010000285.1 GCA_937873545.1 uncultured bacterium
GTATCTGTAAATTTATTCTGAATTTCAGTGAGCGAATTTTCAAGAGCTGTAATTTTTACGGCTGCTATCAGGAGAGTATTTTCCAGAAGAAAATCTATTTTCTCCGCGGCTCTTACTTTGATGTTCTTATTCAGGCTGCCTGAAATTTCGCAGCCTTTATCATTAAGAGCAGCAACATGCTCTTTTCTGCCTATGAGGATAGTTTCCTCGTAGTATTTTTCCGCCAGAGCCGCGCCGATCGCCGTCCCGACCCCGCCCGCTCCCAGTATGACGATTTTATTCTTCATAGTATAGAAATATAAAATAATTATCCGTTAAAAAATAGCGAAATTTAAACTATAATATTTTCTTCGACAGGTTCAGTAGAGGTTTTTCAAGGTAATTATAGCTTATAAAACCTGTCAGTAAAACCAGTGCTAATGACACAGGTATCATAATAATATTGTCAATTATACCGTCTGCAGCGAACATGCCCCAGAAATGTCCGAATGCGCTTAAAGCAAGAACATGCGTGAGATATATCGAATAGGATGCATTCCCGATGCTGTAAAAAATATTATGTATAGTAAATCCTTCTTTTTCCGCGTAGATCATGCAGAAGACAGTAATTAGAGCCGGAAGACCGAATATCAGAATTCTCCACCAGCTTAGTAATTCAACCTCTCCAGTCACGGACTGGTATATAAAACAACCTGCCAGCGAGAACAGAACGGCGACCGAAGCTGCCGAAAGTAAAATTTTCTTACTTATTTTAATATCGGAATTGTGATAAATATATGCAAGAAAACACCCTGCAATGAACTCGAAAGTCAGAGGATGGGAAATAACTTTTATATACGGATTCACCGGCCCGACAATCAGATATATTGCTAAGACAATAATTCCCCATATAAGTATCGAATGCTTTAGATATTTTTCCGGCACTATTAATATTATGATAGTAAAAATAATATAAAAATACATTTCATGTACTAAAGTCCAGGCTACGATTATCAGCGGCAGAGTCTGTTCCGGTATCAAAAGGAATGATGACAAAATATCGACCTGATTTCCCTGATAGCTGTTGACCCATTCAGGACGGATCAGATATACTATCAGCACCAGCGAAGTGAAGATCCAATAGATCGGGTATATTTTTGCTAATCTTGCATAAAGGAATTTGAGCGCATTAACAGGATCCTGAAACTTCCCTCTGGTTATTGTAACCATCAGAAACCCGCTCATAATGAAGAACAGATCAACTCCGAAGAAACGGAATATCATAGTCCCTGAAAGCAGCGTCTGCGCCCCGCCGAATTTCTTCTCCATTATCATAAGATGCATCAGAACGACTGATGATACGGCGATTCCTCTCAGAGCCTGTATGTTCTGAATGCGCTTCAAGCAAAAACCTTCAAAGCAGTTTTATTCTTCATTAGCTTTCAATGGAATTGTTGTAAACGCAGAGAAATTATCAGTCAGCTCTCCGTAGCGGGTGAATCCCTGATCAAGCAATTTTTTCATCTGTCTGCCGAATTTTTTATCTTTTTTGACTACTGAAACGATATAATTATTACTCCACCTTTGAGTCTCAGCTTCGACATAGACTCTTTTAACATCATCTTTCTCAGGATCGAATATTATCGCCAGTTTTTCCTTTTTGTCCTTTGCCTGACCCTTTTCCATCATAATATCCACGATCCTTTCAAATCCGATCGAGAATCCGCAGGCCGGAACATCATTTCCGATGCGCTTGCCGATCATCTTATCATACCTCCCGCCGCCGCCGACAGAACCCGGGTAATCCTTATATTTGATCTCATAGATCATGCCTGTGTAGTAACCCATTCCCCTGACAAGTGTAGGATCGAATTCGATCTTGAACTGTCCGTTTGAAGTCAGGCTGATAGCTTCGATGACTTTCTTAACATCATCGTTCAGATAAAGTTGATTGAATTCTCCAGCTTCAAACTGCGTAATATCGAACATCATTTTTTCGGCA
>CALMWI010000286.1 GCA_937873545.1 uncultured bacterium
ACTCTGAGAAGATCACCGGACTGTTGCGATGCGTTCTCTATGCGGTTTTATGTTGATGTCGCAGGAATAAATAATAGCAGAGAATTCAGAGCTTCGTCTGTAAATTATCCGAAAGACAGTGATTTTAAAGAATACAACGATTTTATCGGTAGTTTCAAATTTAATTTATAGGATGAATATGTTTGAAAAAATTAAGAGTATAAAAAAGTGGTTTAAGCCTGAAAATAGCAGTTCAGTAACGCAGTTGCCACAGGATCAGCCCGCGAATGGCAAAGCGATTCCGTATGTACAGATTTTAGGCGAAAATGACGATGCGATGACATTTGATTATGATTTTCTGGAATCTGGTCTCGAAGAATTTGATTATGACGACGAAACTACGGTAATTGAGGATGCGATTGTTTCTGCGCGTCTCGATAAGTTGTTGTCAGATGCTCAGACTTATAAGGAAGACTTCATTTGGGAAAATGTGACTGATGAAATGCGTGATTTTATTACGAATCTGAATAACACGCTTGATTGGGATAGTTTTAACAGATATGTTTTTAGCGCAGTGTGGCGTAAGTATTCAGTAATTCAGATAATATGGGAAAATGTTGCATTTGAAATGTTATTTGGTATTATGTATCCTGCTGAACAGAGAATTATCGGGTTTAAACATGAAGATCCTCGTAATTTTAGTTTTAACAGCGATTTAACGAAAGGAAAGCTTGGCGACCTGATATACAATCCGACAGGAGAGAATTATTCGCAGTTATACCCTTATAACTTCATTGTTTATAAGCATAAAAATAGTTACGAACATCCAAGCGGAAAGAGTGAGCTTCGAGAGCTTAAAAAACTGATTCTGTTTAAGAATATTCTGTTAAAAATTCAGGCGCGTTATTGCAGAAAGGCTGTAATACCGTCATTTGCTGCGATTTGGGATACTGTATCGACTGGAGATGAGTTAACTACTCAGTCAGAAACGATAAGTGAAGAATTAACGAAAATAGAGAATGGTAGCGGAATAGCGATACCGAATCTGAAAAGTTTAATTGTTTTAAATCCGACAACGGGTATGGATTTTGAGAAAACATTTGATAGAATTGACAAGATTATAACGATTAAAATTCAGGGTACTGATTTGCTTACTGCAAGCAGGACAACGACATTTGCAAGCTCGAAAACAGGTAAGGAACTCGTTGAACAGACAACGAAACAGATTGCGAAGTTGTTACAGCGTGAGAAAAACAGGGTATTAGAGATCGCTGCGAATAATAGATTTGGATTCGATGCAAATAAACCTCAGTTTCAGTACGATTTAACTACGAAATACGATGTTGAAACATATAGATTTATGATAGAATCTGGAATTGAACCTGATTTCGATTCGTTTAGCAAGACATTTCCTGTAGCGAAAGGTTACGAAATGACAGAGTTGGGTGGATTCCCGATTCCTGCTATAGGTCAGATTTTAGCAGAACAAGAACGAGTTATGACCGAAGAAGAACTTGCGGAAGATGCTGAAAGAAAGTCAGAAGAAGAACAAGCGGATTTGGAAGAAAAATGACACTAAATCTTACAATAGAACAGTATAATGAAATAATGGCATTGCCAGATTGGACGATTTGGAATGATCCTGCTAATCATGACTGCGAAAATAAGAATTATGACCATTATTATCTTGAGACTATATACGCAAAAACTCCGTATGGGATTATATGCTTAGATGCGGGTCGAATTGTAAACGGCGCGTCTATACCTTATTTAATTCAATGGTTAATACCGAAATCAGGTAAATATAATAGATGTGCGGGTTTTCACGATGTCGGATATGAAGATGGTGGATTTTGGATTATTACTTTGGATTCGGAAGGTCGCTTAATTCGTGTATTCATTAAACTTAAACAACAAGAAGTGGATTATGCGTATTTAAAACTTATGCAGGGTCGTGGTGTGTCGAAATGGAATAGAAATATACAGTATAGAGGATTGAGAGTGGGCGGTTGGTATCAGTGGAATAAATATAGAAAATTAAATTTGAAATAGGAGTATAGAATGGCGAAAAGAGGTATGTTTGATACTATGGATCTGTCTCTGTTTACTGATGGAACTGTAGGTGGAGGAATAACAGGTTTGATGTGTACGGCTTCGGGTGCGGCTACATATAAATTGG
>CALMWI010000287.1 GCA_937873545.1 uncultured bacterium
CGAAACCTGGCAAGGCGGCGCAGCCTGTGACCAAACCGTCAGCGCCGAAGCCAGCGAATTCTGCCGTCTGAGCTTTGCAGACGCATTTGAAATATAGCTTGTAACGGCCTGTTTAAGCCCGTTTAAGTCAGACACCCTTTCACCGAATGATCTTGAACTTACTATACTTTTTTTCGGTTCGGCTACGGAATCCATGTCAATACAAGGCCGGCCTCTGAGTTCCATGACCGTTCTGAGCCCCGTAACACCGCCCATATTTGTCTTTATCCATCCGTCGGGCATATTTTTAAGGTCTTTAGCGGTTTTAATATTTTTTCTCGTCAGCTTGATGGTATTCTGCCTTCCGATGCCCCAGACATCCTCGACCGGAACTTTCTCAAGGTAAGCGTCAATATCTTTTACCGAAGTAAGATCGAGCACGCCTTGGCACTTCGGGTACTTCTTTGCGATATTATTCGCAAGCTTGGCAAGCGTTTTAGTCTGTGCGATACCTACAGAGACAGGGATACCTGTGTCCTTCATGACTTTTGCCCTGACCGTTTTCGCATATCCCGTTCTGTCAATATCCATGCCTGTCAGGTCAAGAAAAGCTTCGTCTATCGAATATATTTCCATTTCCGGTGAAAATTCCGACAGAATATTCATAACTCTGTGGCTGATATCTCCGTAAAGCGAATAATTTGACGAGAAAACCGAAAGTTTACTTAAAATATCCTTATGTATCTTAAAATAAGGACTGCCGCGCTTTACGCCAAGCTCTTTAGCTTCTTTTGTTAGCGCCACAACGCAGCCGTCGTTATTTGAAAGTATCACGACAGGTTTATTCTTTAGATCGGGCCTGAAGATCCTTTCGCACGACGCGTAAAAACTGTTGCAGTCTATTAGGGCGAATACCTTATTCATTTTAAAGCCTGTGGATCACAGTAGTGGCGACACCCCAGATCTCGAAATCCATGCCTTCTGTAATTACAATAGGCTTATAACCGGGGTTTTCAGGCATGAGGATGATTTTTCCTTTGAGCATGGAAAGTCTCTTGACAGTGAATTCTCCTCCGATTATGGCTACGACGATCTTTCCGTGCTGGGCTTCAAGCGAGCGGTCAACTATAAGAATGTCGCCCGAATGGATACCGGCGCCTATCATCGAATCGCCCTGAATTTCGACGAAGAAAGTCGCAGAGGGGTTTTTAATAAGATATTCATTAAGATCAAGCGATTTTTCGAGATAATCATTTGCCGGTGAAGGAAATCCCGCAGACAGCTTTTCCGTATAGAACGGAAGTTCTACTTTTTTATCGGTGTTGACCGGGAAGATCTTCGATATGTTCCTGATGTTCTTTTCCATATATGAAATATAACTAAAAATATCATTTGCGGGAATATAAAAGTGTATATATATTTGATTTAAGAGTTATCAAGGCTGAAAATGGTAAAAGCGAATTTACTTCATATCAGGGAAAGAATTGAAAAAGTATGCTCAAGAACCGGAAGGAAACCGGGAGACATACTGCTTGTCGCGGTATGCAAAACATTCCCGGTATCGGCAAATCTTGACGCTATGAATGCGGCTCAGTTCGATTTTGGGGAAAATAAACTTCAGGAACTGATCAGAAAGAGATCATATCTTTACTTGAGCGGAGAAAGAAGGGCAAAATGGCACATGATCGGCCATCTTCAGACAAATAAAGCGAAACAGGCAGTTATAAACGCAGACTTGTTCCACTGTCTCGACAGCATAAAACTTGCGGAAAAACTAAATGAAGCCTGTGTTCAGCTGAACAAAAAAGCTTTTGATGTTCTTATCCAGATCAACTCAAGCGGAGAGTCAAGCAAATCAGGCATAAATCCCGGTGAGCTGAATATTTTTCTTAAAGAGCTGAGGCAATTCGACAGGATCAGGATAATGGGATTGATGTCTATTGGCGCGTTCAATGAAGAACCCGAAGACTCAAGGGATGAATTCAGGTTTATGAAAGGGCTTTTCGATTACGCGAAAAAACATAACGGTTACAATATTGATATAAAATACCTTTCTATGAGTATGAGCAACGATTATGAAGTCCCCATACAAGAAGTCGCAAATATTATCAGGATCGGAACGGCCATAATCGGAGACCGGGACAAATGATAGGTCTTTTTTTTGATCTCCTGGCTTTGCTTATCGTGGCAAGGATACTTTTATTTTTCATAGGTTATAATTACGGCGCTTTTTACGAATTTGTGTTTACATATTCCGAGAAGATTCTCAAACCCATAAGAAATATACTTCCGAAGTCAAAGGTTGACTGGTCGCCGTTCGTTGCGCTCATACTGCTGGATACCTTTGCAAAGCTTATGAACCCGCTGGTGTTTTTTATAGTGAACGGAGCGTACGAAAGGATACCTCTTTTATTATATTCAGTCTTTATTTCGATGCTTTCTTCAGTTGCGGTAATATTTATAATAATATTTATTGTTAAGCTGGTGAATGATCGGGTCAAAGGTCAGAATTATGCGCTGACAATGATTTTAGATTCAATGACCGAGCCATTGATCGTCAGAGTAAAAACAAAGCTCCCGTTCAGCTACAAAAGATATGCAGGATGGCTGATACTGGCTCTTCTTTTTGCCACCGAAGCGTTTATTCAGTATGAGCTGGACAGGATAAATTACTAATTTGTATTTAAGGACAGATTTATGGAATTATCAAAAAAAGAAATAACATCAAAGAAATTTTCAAAATCAATGAAAGGCTACGACAGGGCGGAGGTCGAAGTTTTCCTTGAACTGATAGGCGGTGAGGCAGATAAGATCGTTCAGGAAAATAATGATCTCAGAAAGAAAATTGAGG
>CALMWI010000288.1 GCA_937873545.1 uncultured bacterium
TTTCTTTACAGAGTTACCATTTTTTCTTAACATTGGAATTTTCTTTCTGGATCAGGGCTTTCTTGACTTCTTTCTGAGTGTCTTTTTCGTCTTTCTCTAACGCCTGCAGAAGTCTTTCGGCTTCCTCTTTTGAAAGTTTGTCCTTTTCTTCCTTAGCCTGCTGCTGATCCTGCTTTTGTTGATCCTGTTTCTGCTGATCGGCCTGCTGCTGCTGTTGTTTCTGGTCTTCTTTCTTCTGCTGGTCCTGCTGTTGTTGATTTTGCTGCTGCTGATCCTGTTTCTGATCTTTATTCTCTTTCTGATCCTGATTTTGCTGCTGCTGCTGCTGTTGTTGCTGCTGTTGTTCAAGAAGCTTTCTGACTATTTCATAGTTTATCGCAGCTTCCCTGTTGTCCGGATCGAGCTTGACTGCGTCTTTATAAAATGTAAGCGCTTCTTCAGGTTTCTGCTGCATGAACAGAGTATTGCCCATGTTATGCTTAACCTGAGATTTTAGTTTCTTATCATCGGAAGCAAGGGCCTGCTCGTACTGCTTCATCGCATCATCATACTTCTTCTGCTGGAATAATGAGTTGCCGTGATTATAAAAAAGCACGGGGTCTTTCTCTTTGCTGGAAGAAGCCGCAGATTCAAATTTCTTCTCTGAAACTTCAAAGTTTCCTTTTTTGTACTCTTTTTCACCGCTTTTTGCGTCAAGGTAAGTAAATGCGTTAAGGCTAAGTAAAGACGATATTAAAAATAATAATGCGTATTTCATTCGAGTATCTCCCTCTTGCTTTCACTCATAAAAAGTTCAATGAAGAATAAGAACAGCGCTAAAAGCAGGATTATCTGAAATCTGTGTTCGTAATCTTTGAAAGTCCTTTCGTCATATTCTTTCTTTTCAAGCCTGCCGATGTCGGAGAATATGTCCTTAAGTTCAGCTTCGCCCGTAGATGAATAGTAATAGTTGCCGTTACCTTCAGACGCGATCTTTTTCAAATCAAGCTCATTCAGCTTTGTAATAACCGTTTTACCGTCTGAATCTTTAAGAAATCCGTTCCCGACGGGAATAGGTACGCCTTCGATCGAACCTATACCTATAGTATAAACGACGACGCCTTTTTCCTTAACTTCGGCTACCGCTTCGGATATGCCGGCCTCGTGGTCCTCTCCGTCTGAAATAATGATAAGAAGCTTGTGCTTTTTATCCTTTTCGGAAAAAGCTGTTCCTGATACTTTAACAGCCTGGGCAAGCGAAGTTCCGTCCTGCGGAAGAAGCGAAGTGTCCATAATATCTAAAAACATCATAGCGGCATCGTAATCCGATGTGAGCGGGCACTGAATAAATGCCCTGCTTGTGAATCCCACAAGACCGATCCTGTCCCCGTCGAGCTCATTTATAAAATTCTTTATTTCGTGTTTTGTTTTTTTGAGCCTGCTCGGAGTAATGTCCTGAGCAAGCATTGATTTGGACAGGTCAATCGCAACCACAATGTCGATACCCTGTCTTTTAAGTTTTACAAGTTTAGAACCGATCTGAGGCCCTGCGAGTGCAAAAATTATCAGAGCGAGAATTAATATCTGGATGATCCTTTTAACGATAATTTTTCTCTTTGACAGAGAGGCGATCAGTTTTGAATGAAGACCCGCATTCAGAAATGACCTGTTGAGCAGCATTCTTTTCTTGTAAGCGAGGAACATCAGAATGACCGTCAGGGCTATGAGCCACATCAGATTGAAGTATTCGGGTTTAAAGTATTTTATTCTTTCCATATCACCATAGCATGTTATTTTTTTTGTTTTCTACTAAATAAGTTCTGTTTTGTTCTGTTCAGAACCGCACAAATATAAAAAAAAATACTGTAATTCAAAATTATTTTTTTAATCATTGATTTAATCAACGCAAACAGTTATATTAATTCGCAGAATACTAAAAAACCTAGGAGGATTATGATGAATGCGAAGTTGAAAAGACTGTTCGTTCTTGTCCTTGTTTGTGCGCTGATACCTTTGTTTGAAAGCAATTGTTTCGCGCAAACTCGCGGCAGAGCAGAGCAGAAATCTGATACCGGTGTTGCCGATGAGGGAACTGCGGTGGTTGATGACGAGGTTGATTTTGGTGAAGATGACGAACCTTTAAGCGAACCTGAAACTTCCGGCTTAAAGGATCAGAAGATCAAATCTTCGGATAAAAAAACAAAACCGAAAACCGCAGCTAAAAAGGAACCCGCCAGCAAAGAATCCTTGCTGGAAAGAGAAACAAAAAGGCATGAAAATCAGATGAAACAGATAAAGCTGATGAGGAAGAAAGCCAACGACCAGTTAAAAAAAGCTGAAGAAATGGAAGCCAACGAGCTTAAAAAACATGACGAGGCTGTAGAAGAGATCAGGAACAACTGACATTCGCGACAAAGCGCATATTGAAAAAAAAGAAGCTTCGGCTTCTTTTTTATTTAAAAAAAACCGCTTGAATTTTTGCCATAATAAAGTTAAACTTGTAATGTCGTAATGATCATGCAGACCGGGATCATTTCGTTGAAAAAATTATCGGAGACTGGCGGATGGGGAAAAAGATACTGATTATTGATGATCAGCCTGATATATTGGAGGTTCTGACGGAAATTCTTGAGATCCTTAATCATGAAGTTGTGGCTATAACTTCAGGCCAAAGTCTTGATAAAAAGTTTCAGGAGAACCGTTTTGATATGGTCATTACAGATTATCAGATGCCTGACATGACAGGCGTTGATATCGCAAAGAAAATAAAATCAAAATACGGCGGCACAAAAGTTTATATCATTTCAGGCTACCATCAGCTGTTATCAGATGAAAAAATGAACGAATTCGGCATAAGCGGGCTTCTTAACAAACCCTTCGATATAGAAGAGCTGAAAAGGATCGTAAATGCGTGAACAAAGAGTGATCGGAGTCATACCAGCCAGATATTCTTCAACAAGATTACCCGGTAAGCCTCTTGCGGACATCAGGGGAAAAAGCATGGTTTTAAGAGTAGTTGAACAGGCTGAAAGGGCAAAACTGTTAAACGAAGTGATCGTAGCTACAGATGATAAAAGAATATTTGACCACCTTACTTTGTTTGGGAAAAAAGCCGTGATGACCGATCCTGATATTAGAACAGGAACAGACAGGTGTTACGAAGCCGTAAAAGACCTGAATTCGGATATTATCGTCAACATTCAGGGTGACGAACCTCTGCTGGACCCTGAAACGATAGATTCGCTTATTTCGGCTTTGGCAGACTCACCCGAAGCCGTATGTTCAACTCCGGTAAAAAAGATCACAGCTGAAACAGAAATCGATAATCCCAACATTGTAAAAACAGTCACTGATAAAAATATGTTCGCATTATATTTTTCAAGATCGAGGATACCGTTCAACCGGAATGATCATGATAATTATTACAAGCACATAGGGATTTACGCGTACAGATCAGATTTTCTTAAAACTTTTATCGGTCTGGAAAGTACAATGCTCGAGAAGTCAGAATCCTTGGAACAGCTCCGTATTCTGGAAAACGGCTTTAAAATTAAATGTGTGGAAGTGTTCAATGACTCGACAGGGGTAGATACGCCGGAAGATCTGGATAAGGTTAGAAAGATAATTACAGAAAGAGAAAACAAATGAAATTTCTCGGTTCGATAAATAAACCTGAAGATATAAAAAAGCTTTCTGAAGAAGAGCTGTCAATCATGGCTCAAGAAACTAGAGATTTTATTAT
>CALMWI010000289.1 GCA_937873545.1 uncultured bacterium
AGACTCCGAAAAGTTTATGTGTGAACTCGGGATCGAATCCGATCCCGTTGTCTTTTATATAGAATATATGCTCGCTTTCATCTGTTCTGCTGCCGACAGTTATCACGGCTTCATCTTTGTGTTTTGTGTATTTGCACGCATTATCGATCAGATTTTCCCAAACTGCTCTTATCAGATTGTAATCTGCCTTTACGACAGGCATATCAGATATATCTATCATTATTTTACGGTTTTCTTTGCAGCCTTTAAATTCCTCCGTAACCGATCTGACTATGATGCCCATATCAATTTCTTTCTTTACAATTTCCTGCCTGCCTGTGCGTGATAACTCAAGAAGATCATCGATCAGTTTTTCCATTTTTTCAGCACTTGTTGTGATCTTAAAGAATATATCTTTTGATCTTTCATCGATCACTTCTTTCTTTTCCTTTAAAAAAATGTCCGCAAAGCCGAGTATGTGTCTTACCGGTGCTCTCAGGTCGTGGGAAACGGAATAGCTGAACGCTTCAAGCTCTTTATTGGCAGATTCAAGCTGGACTGTTCTTTCGGCAACCATTTTTTCAAGCTCCGCATTGAACTCTTTAAGCCGTTTTTCAATGTTTTTCTTCTCAGTTATGTCAATGTTGAATTCTGACACTAGCCTTTTGCCGTTACGGGTTTCGTTAAGCGGGATCGTATGCACCTCGACGAATCTGTTCTCTTTTTCCAAAAACTCCTCGGATATCGTTGAGAATCCATTTTCTAACGCTTCCGGAATAGCGCAATCAGGACAAGGCCTGCTTCTTCCCATAAAATATTCGTAACATTTCCTGTCTTTAAAATCTCCAAGTTTTTCAGCCCATTTGGGGTCAACATAGATCACATTATTATCTTCGTCGATTATGTCGAAACCGGTTTTTGTAGCACCCAATACATACTCGAACCATATTTTGAGTGAATTGACTTCATTTTCAGTATTCTTTCTCTGCGTAATGTCTCTGTAAATAGATTGATAAGTTCCGTCGGACATCATCTTTGTTTTCATTTCGACCGTTATATCTGCCGCATCTTTCGGTCTCCGTATTATTCTTTCGCTTATCACGATTTTTCCCTGATTCAGCAGATCGAACTTTGGAGGACATTTTTCCATGCTTTCTTTAGTAAAAGGCATTTCGGAAAAGTGTTTACCGATCAATTCTTCTCTTGCCAGGCCGAATAACTCGCAGGCTGTTTGATTTGCTTCTGTTATATATCCCTCATTTGAGCCCAGAATTATACCGTCGGCAGCGAATTCGATAAGGCCTCTGAAACGGGCCTCAGATTTTAAAAGTTCTTCTTTGTGTTTTGCCTCTTTGATCTTTTCCATTATTTTTTCATTCCTGTATTTCATGTACAAGAGCAAAATTGCCACAAAAAATGTTACGGCTATTAGTGCTAAAATAATCCCTTCAAGTAAGTGGTTATCTTCAAAATAGTCTGTATAAAGAAACCCTTTATTATTATAGTTCTCATCTATCATTCCGATCTGCTGAAAAGTTTCAAGGATATGCTTCCATCTTCCCGGGCTCATATTTCCGACATCTACAAGATCGGGAAGGATCAGTTTGTTCATTTGCGAATACTCATGTAGAAGCTGTTCCGCGGTTTTTTCTGTCCTGTACTTTTTCTGAATGATCTCGACAGTTTTTTCCGGATTATGCATAGCAAATTCCCACCCTTTCAGGCTTGCTTCTCTGAAAAGTAATGCTCGTTCGGTGTTAGAGACAATCTCGTGTTCACTTGTAAAAATACAGTCACCGTAAAAATCAATTCCGTATGTTGACGGTCTGAAGTAAGAAAAAGTATTTTCATCTTGTCCTGAAACATAAGACATGTCAGTAATATAACCTGAAGAACCGACTACCGTTCCGGAGAGTACATCATTGTAATTTCCGGTGAAATCGACTATCCTTACTTTTTCAAGAACTCCTTCATTCTTAAGCATCGCCCTTATCTCTACATTTTTTGTTCCGAGCATGATCGTTTTACCAATTAACATAGGAAGGGATATTATTCCGCTCTCTTTGCTGACAACCAGAGCCACAGGAGAATGCTGGAAAATTGCCGCGAGTACCACGACCGGATGACCTTTGGACCTGTCAACAAGGATGGAAGGGGTCTGAACTCCGTATTCCGCATCGCCTGCTATCACCTTGTGCATAACATCTGTATCATTTCCGCCTTCGATTATCTCTACATCCAAGCCGGCTTCTTTGTAGTAGCCCATTTCTTTAGCCATGTAGAAGCCTGCGAACTGAAATTGGTGATGCCATCTCAGCTGAAGCCGGACTTTTCCGGTACTTTCATCGCTTCCGCCGAACAAAGCAATGCTGCCAAGAAATACTAGTGAAAATATTTTTAAGACCTTCTTCATTCTCCGCTCCTTTTCGGCAAAGTAAAATAAAAAGTAGCGCCTTTCCCCTCTCCTTCAGATTCAGCTCTCACGGACCCTCCATGCCTTGAAATTATCCTTTTTACTGTTGCAAGGCCTATACCCGTTCCGGGGAAATCTTTTTCCTGATGGAGCCTCTGGAATACACCGAACAGTTTATTTGAGAACTCCGGGTCAAAACCGATGCCGTTGTCTTTTATATAAAACTCGTATTCTTTTTCTTTTTCTTTAACCCCTATTTCGATAAACGCGTCTTTTCCTTTTGTATATTTGCAGGCATTGTTAATCAGATTTTCCCATACTATCCTAAAAAGATTCTGGTCGCAATAAACCGGAGGTAATTGGGCAATATTCCATTCGACCATCCTGTCAGGCATATTGTCGCAGATGTCCTTTTTAACGGGTTCGATAATTGTCAGCATATCAGCTTTGGTTTTTGACAGTTCCAGTCTGCCTGTTCTGGAAAATTCGAGCAGGTCGTCTATCAGGCTTTCCATTTTTTCGGCCGACTTTTTGATCTTCTCTAAAGCTGAGTCAGAAGATTTGTCAGGATCGGATCCCAAATTTTTCTTAAGAATGTCCGCAAATCCGGCAATATGTCTGACAGGTGCTCTCAGATCATGCGAAACTGAATAGCTGAAAGATTCAAGTTCATTGTTTACAGCTTCAAGCTGACATGTTCTTTCCTTTACTTTCTCTTCAAGCGATTCGTTTATACGCTTTATTTCTTTCTCGGCCTCCATTCTAAAAGTAACATCGCGGACTATAGCCTGAAGATACTTTTTCCCTCTAAGAACAAGCCTGTTCAATGAAACTTCGGCGTCAAACAATGAGCCATCCTTTTTACGGTGTTTCCAATAAAATCTCTGCGGATTTCCCGCTAAAGCTGAGTTGATATGCTCAAGAGCCGACTCGAACGTGTTTCTTCCGTCTGGCTGAACGGGCGGAGAAAATTCCATAGGTTTATGGTTTATCATTTCTTCCCTGGTCCTGCATTCGAACATTTTGACAGCCTGATCGTTACACTCGACAAAAGTATCTCCTTCCATAAGATAAATAGCATCATTGGACTCTTCGAACAGAGTTCTATACTTTTCCTCATTTTCTCTAAGCAGGGTTTCAGATTTTTTTCTTTCTGTTACATCAAAGAATACTCCGTATGTACCAGTGACATTTCCTTTTTCGTCATAGTCCGGACTGGCTGCGACCTGAATAGTCTTTTCTGTGCCTTTTGCAGTTATTATTTCAAGCTCGTATCTTGTTGACTGACCGCTTTGTCTTTTTGATGTTTCAGAAAGTATCTTATTTTTAT
>CALMWI010000290.1 GCA_937873545.1 uncultured bacterium
ATACCGGAAATGTCTTACAGTGGAATAAATATACAGGACATGCATCCTTTTGTAAGAGGATATACTACTAAAGAAAGAAGCACAGCAAATGCTTTGATTCGGGACCCTAAACGAAAACTTCATATAACTAAAAGGATAAGAATGTTAACTCTTGAAAAGATACAAGAACGAGCAAGAGACAAAGGAATGGACGAAGATGCTGTAATCGATAATCTTCTTGAAGCTGCACAAAAACCTAACGGATTAAATTTCAAATGGGCTATGACTTTAGTAATGGCCGCCCATGGATTTGATCCGAATGAATTTGTGTATTCGCACATGAAAAAAGAATTGCCGGTGCAGGAGACAAGAAGGATTACTAAGCTGCAGAATGGAAATACATTGACTGAAGTAACAACAACAATTCCTTACAAACGAGATTTTGCTAAAGCTCTTGGAGATAATAATTGATAGACTTAGTTCAAGCAACGCTAAATGGACTTAAAGAAATGAGTCAGGAAGAGATAGACAACCTTTCTGAACTTATGCGTTACGATTCAAAGATGTTCGTCAAAGTATGTTTCCCGGAGATCATTAGTTCTAATTGGACCGACGAAAAGAAAATAAGATTTATCAAAGGACAATTAAAAGATGCTGAGATATTTCCGCCTCACCATTTAGAAATGTATAAAGCTTATGATGAATGGATTGACGGAGATGTTTCTTATTTGTGTTTCGTATTATTTAGGAAGGCCGCAAAAACTTCATTGAAAAGATTTATAGCTACTAAGATCGTATGTTATCATTTAACTAATGTAATGATGTTTGTTTCTGAAACATTCCAGCAGGCTAAGGAAGATATCGATAGTATAAAATATTATATCGAAATGAATCCTATTATTAAATATCTGTTTGGAAATATGAAGGGTGGTACATGGAACAAAGAAGAAGCCGAATTCAAAACAGAAGAAGGAGAGACTACTTACATAATAACTAAGTCTGTCGGCTCAAGAATGAGGGGTATTTTGCACAGAGACTTCCGCGTTGGATTTACTTTCTGTGATGAGTTTGAATCTAAGGATAACACTTACACTATAACACAAAGACAGTTAGTCCTTGATACGATACAAAACGAGGTTCTCCATGTTGGAGACGGAAACTTTAAACACAAATTATTATTTCAAAACACCATTGTTCACCCGGAAGCATTTACCGCTCGGGCTAAATATGATGAAAGATTTACCGGTGAAAGAGGCAGGTATATCGAATATCCTATCAGTTATACTCCTTCGATTACATGGGATCCACGAATAAAAAAACACATGATCGATGCGCCACAAATGTTTCAAGCTGGAGTACCGGTGTGGCCAGATACTTTAGGTCTTGAATATCTTGAACACAATATTAAAATCTTTGCAAACAATAATGACGGCAGAGACTTTTGGATGTTATTGCAGGAATGGTGGAATATACCACGGATAGATTCAAAAGCATTATTTAATATAGACAAGATTACAAAACTTGATGCTACTTTTAAATCGATCGCCGGAATAAACTTTATCGAAAGAATGATTGACGGAACATTACATAAGATACCATGCGATGTTTATCTTGGTGTCGATCCGGCCAGCGGACGCAATGATAATACAGATCATACAGTTGTCATGGTTCTTGGAGTTCTTCCGGACGGGAAAAGAATAATGATCGATTCGTATATTGGGATAATAGAATTTGAAGATCAGGTGAAAACTATTTTTAAATTCATAAAAAAATTTAATCCGCGTACCGTAATGATAGAGTCGGTAAATTACCAATACAGTCTTTATTCGGTAGTAAAAAAACAAGCTCAAAAAGATCATATATCTGCCACGATTAAAGATTTTAATACACAAAAAAGCAAGAATAATAAATTTAAAGAATCATTAACAATGCTTGTAAATAACGGAAATCTTCTTTATATTACAGAGTGTAGTAATGTGGAGATAATTTTACGTGAGTTCGCTCACTTCAATCGCGAAGATGATAAAGACGATGCGGTTGATGGAGTGTACTTGGCAGAGCTTTGCTGTAATGGCAGGCTTCCAAGGAACACCGATGTCAACACTTTAATCAGAACTAAATCGCAGGCGAATGATATTTACTCAAGAGCACAGCAACAGATTGAAGCGAGACGACAAAGCAATCAGAAATGGGATAAGTTATTTAAAGAGAGTATGCCATGATAACTAAACTCGATGCAGCAAAAGCACTAGACTTCTATCAGAAATGGTACGACCAGACGAATACCCCTGAAAGATTAGATCATATTACAAAAACACAGGACAATAGAAGATTTTTTTATAGTGATCAGTGGGATAAAACTAAGCAGGAAGAGAAGTCTGAGATAGGTCAGTATATGATTAGTCTTAACAGGACTAAGAAATATATTGAAGGACAGATCGGTTTATTAACCGGTTCAACTACTACTGTAAAGGTTCATCCATTTGGTCCGGAAGATGCAATGATGTCCGATATTGCAAATATTATCCTTGCAAATCTTATTAACAATGCATCTGAAAGAGTTATGCATGCAAGAATATTAACCGCCGGAGCCGCAGAAAACTTAGCTTATGGTATGGTTAAAGTAAATAAGCTCGGGAAAGTGTGCGTTGACTGTCTTTATAACGAAGAAGCAATGCCGAATACAGAAGCGAAAGATCCTTTCTTTAGAGATGCTGAAACATTTTATATAGAAAAGTATGTAGCTGTAAAAAAAGTTGCGGCTATGTTTAATATACCTGAATCAGAACTCAGTGGCGACTATCCTATAGAATGGTCAGGTAAAGTAAATAGCGAAGGGCTTCAATCGGCAATAAACAAGATTTACGATAAGCATAAAAACTTTGTTAAAGTAATTGAGACTTACAATAAAGAATATGAAACTATATTTACAAAAGATCAGGAAGGTAAAGATATTCCATCCGGAGATTATAAAGTAAAAATAGTTAAAAGAATTATTATAGGTTACAATCATTGCTGGGAAGAAACTCTTCCTGAAAAAATTACGGTACATAATTTAGTTCCTTTCTTTTGTGTTGATACTGCTAATATATATAAACTTGGAAGTCTCGAGTTCATTAAAGAACAGCAAAAACTTCTTAATGCTTCATTCGGGATCATGTTATTAAATGCTCAAATGAGTTCATCGGCTAAAGTTCTTATACCGGAAGATGCTATTCCTGACAACGACGTATTGAAATTCAAACAGAACTTTGCCAAGGTAGGAAGTATTAATGTTACTAAAGGTGATGGCAAAGAATACGGCGAGATAAAAGTTATACAGCCTATCCCGTTATCCAATGCATACTATCAATTAACAACTATGATGATGCAGGAAATGGAATTTAACATGGTTCCTAATCAGTTGCTTGGTATGGATATGTCTCAAAATAATCAGACAAGCAATGTATTCAAGAACTATGAAGTAATGCTTAACTCCATGCGTACTATGTTTACAATATACGAAGGTTATTTTTCTGTCCTTGGTAAGGCGATGCTTCAATATTTCTTTGCATATACTCCGAAAGAAAAGATATTCAGATTATGTGGCGCAGATAAGATGCTCGTTGAATTACAATCTGCAATAGACGGCGGGCTTGATATCTCCAATGATCAGACGGTTCAAGATTGGTTAGCACAGAGAGAGGAAGCTGGCGACAATCCGCACGATTTGAAAAGATTTATCAGTGAACTTACTTACAAA
>CALMWI010000291.1 GCA_937873545.1 uncultured bacterium
CCCTTGCCCAGGCAGGCGGATTGTTCTGCAGAACGGATACAGTTAAAGTAATTGGCAGTGATAGAAGATTCTTTACCCATTCTTTTCCCCAGTCGTTACCCATTGCGTATATTATAACACACACACTGCCGTTCAGATTCAGATCAGACTCCAGACCTTTAGTTACTCTTAGTTCAACGGTCGCCGGTATGAATTTCTCGGTTTTAAACCTGTAAACCATTTTCTCAGAGAGTTCATGCTCAACAGCTTCTGTAACTTCAATTTTATTTTCTTTGAGTATATTCTGAAAAAAAAGATTATATCTTGACAGGCTGCATGAATCGGGAACTTTTATGTATTTGAACCAGAGAGAATCAGTTTTTTTGGTATAGATCAGCTTTTTATCAAGATTTCTATCAATAAAAGCAAGATCAATTTTCTGGAAAATATCAAGTCCTGTCTCCGCTTCAACGGCCTTGACTTTTGATGAGTCGTTTAAACCGGATGGAATTTGCACCTGATATCCGGAGTTTTTGTCGATATAGAACAGAACAAAATTTATCGCTATAAAAATAAATATCAGAACATATAACAACTTCCTCATTTACCTTAAATCCCCCCAGTATTTTATTGTATATCTGATCTTATCATCGTCAGTGTATTTCTTGAATATGAATTTTGAGTAACCAGTCAGATTGATAACCTCTTCTCCTGAATAAAATCCTATCACAAAAGAAGAAAATACTGCCGTATCCTGCATAGATGTTCCCATAGGAAACACTGAATTGAAAACAAGATCGATTTTTTTGAAATTCCGAAACATTCTTTTTGTGATCAGTATATCTTCGTCTTTTGTCCATGATTCATACACTCCCTCGTTATCATACTCAAAAATAAAATCTTCATCGAGGATCTCCTCGTACAAAAATGAATCTTTAAATGTGTATGAATGGACAAAATTTTTCATTAGCCCGTCTATTGTGCTGCTGTTGCCTTGGGGTAAAATATTTTCAAACTTGTCGTATTCCGGCGAGAATATATTACAGGCTGATAAAAATAGTAGTATTACGAATAGAAACAGCTTAACCATGATCACGCTTCAATATTTTGTTTTTTACCAGCAGTTCAGCGATTTGAACCGCATTTAAAGCTGCGCCTTTAAGAAGCTGGTCTCCGCTTATCCACATCGAAACGGCGTTTTTAAAAGCAATATCTTTTCTGATCCTACCCGCGAAGCAGTTATATTTTCCTTCAGTTGTGACAGGCATGGGATATGCGTTCTTCGACGGATCGTTCATTAATGTAACACCTTCAGAATCCGATAGCAGTTCCAAAACTTTTTTTACAGTGATATTTTTTTCAGTAATGAAAGTCACTGCCATAGAATGAACACTTTTTACTGGAACCCTTACGCATGTTGCCGATACAGATATCTTTTCGTCGTGGAGTATTTTCCGGGTTTCATAAAGCATCTTCATTTCTTCTTTTGTGTAACCGTTTTCTGTAAAAACATCTATATGAGGTATAACATTATAAGCTATCTGGTGAGGAAACTTAGATATTTTTATTTCATTTCCTGAAGAAATGCTTTCGATCTGTTCTTCAAGCTCGGAAATCCCTTTCTGGCCGGCTCCTGATACAGACTGATAGCTCGCTACGACAATTTTTCTGATCCTCGAATATCTGTAAACTGAGTTTAAAACTGTCAGCATTATTGCGGTCGTACAGTTGGGATTTGATATGATCCCTTTATGTAGCCTTACATCTTCCGGATTTATTTCTGGGATCACAAGAGGAACATTTTCGTCATTTCTGTAAGCTGAACTGTTGTCTATCGCAATACAGCCTGAGCTTACAGCAGAAGGTATAAACTCTCTGCTGACTGATGCTCCCGCGGAAAAAAGAGCGATATCAACTTCTTTAAAGCTGTCTTTTGTCAGTTTTTCGACAAAGATCTCTTTTCCCCTGTATGCTATTTTTTTTCCGATTGAAGATGCAGACGCAAGTAATTTAAGATTTTTAACCGGAAAATCTCTTTTTTCAAGAACATCTATCATTTTAATCCCGACGGCCCCGGTAGCTCCGGCTATAGCTACATTATACTCTTTTCGGTCATTATTTCTCTTCATTTTTAATATTTTCCTGTATCCTTTTGCCTTCCTTGAATATCAATTTATAAATTTCTGTTAGATACTGTTCGGTCTCAGCATTTACAGCTTTACCTTTCAGCTTCTGCATAATCTGAAATTCTCTGCTCAGGTCTTCTATCTTATCCTTTTTCTCAAGTGTTTCGACAACAAATTCAAGTCTTTTACTTAATAAATCTATAATTTCATCATCTAATTCGTCGATTTTTTTTCTGATGTCTGTCAGGCTAGTCAATTTTTTTCCCAAATTGAATTTTCTGAACTATATCCACTGTTTTCTCTCTATAAACAAGCATCAGGATCGATAATATTGCAAGTACAAGCGAGTAAAAAGCCAGTATTAAAACATTATAAGCCTGAGTCGAAATTATAATATTTGTGAACGGAATTTTCTTTTCCTTTACGAACATCGGATAAATTATATCCAGATCCTCTTTCTCCACCGTATTAAACTCCGGGCTTTCTGAAAGGTATATCTCAAATTTTTCAGAAGATTCATTCATTCGTTTATTCAGTTCGCCGTTCCCGTATGAAGTTTTAAATTTATTTCTCATCTCATCCAGTTTAGAAAGAAGTTCGGTTTTTCTCTTCACGAATTCGTCTCTTCCAAGCTCTTCCACTATTTCGCCTTCATTTGAAATCAATTTGTCAAATTCAGCTTGATAAGCATCATTTTTAGCGTGAAAACTGTTTTTTGTATCCTGCATAATACATACAGCTTCAAAACCCCATCTTGAAGGCATCAGCTGGCATATTTCCGGGATCTTTGCTTTATCGTTGAAATACAAAATCCCGTTCATATCCTCGAAGTCAACAATAAAACCTCCGAAGATTATCTGGGGTACCAGGATCAGAGGGATAATATTCTGCGCCGCTTTTGAAGTAAGTTTCGGCACGGATGAGATCAACAGGCCGATACTTATGCCACTGACTGAAATTATAGTCATTATTAGCAGGTAGTCAAAAAATAATTCCTTTAATTCGAGTATGAAAAAGCTGATCGAAAGGAATAACACATTTTGTACGACTGAGAACACGATAAGAGTTATAAACTTCGAAACATAATACTCAAAACTGTTTATATCGAGCATCTTTTCTCTAAGAAGGATCGATGCATCCCTGATTATTTCATCAATACTGTTTGTCAGGGCAAAAAACAGAGTCACTATAGTTGACAGAAATATGAATGTGATCAGATATTTATTGTCATAAAGGGAATATTCATCAGAAGGCATATATTTGAGAAGAAGTCCAATTATAACAGCAAGGATCGGTGCTTCCAAAAAAGTTATAGCAAGATTAGATTTATCTCTCATCTTATTTAGAAAATTTCTCTTAAGCAGAGTATAGAACTGAGCGAACAGTTCATTAATAGAAAGTTTTGGTTTTGGAGGTATGAACTGATTAGTCATCATGGGAAAATTCACATTTCCGGATTTTTTCTGGTACTCATAAAATTCGGTCTTCCAGAATTCAGGCGTTCTCTTTCTTATATCAAGAGGCGTACCATCTTTGTCCCTGGCAGGTTCTTCCAGCGTTTCGAGTATCAGATCCGGTTCGACATTCCTGCATACCGGGCACTCGATTGTCTCTCCGAAATTCTGATTTGAATGCTCTCTGAAGTATTTAAGTGCATCATAATTATTTCCCGAAAACGCGAGCTTTCCGCCTTTGTCCAGTACGATCACTTTATCAAATATTTTGTATATTTTTGAACTCGGCTGATGGATTATAACATAAACTATCTTTCCTTCAAGCGATATTGATTTAAGAAGTTCGACAATCTTCTCCGAATCCTTGGATGACAGCCCGGAAGTAGGCTCATCAAGCAGAAGCACTTCTGAGTCTGCTAGAAGTTCTAAGCCTATATTGAGCCTTTTTCTCTGTCCGCCGCTTAAAGTTTTATCTAAAGGATTTCCGACTTTACTGTTCTTCTTATCGGATAGTCCTATATCTTTAAGAACTTTATTCACAAGAGATATCAGTACTTTCTCCTGTTTTGAAGGATACCTGAGTTTTGCATTGTAGTAAAGATTCTCATAAACAGTTAAGTTGTCGAACAGAAGATCATCCTGAGGCACGAATCCCATAAAGTTTTTTAAAAAAGCATAATTTCTGTGAAGATCAAAACTGTCCAGAACAACATCGCCGTACGATGGTTTCTGGTATCCGTTAATAACATTCAGCAGTGTTGACTTTCCGCATCCGCTCGGTCCCATTATGGCTACAAGATCGCCGTGTTCCATTTCAAAAGTAATATCGTCCAACCCGATGCTGTTGTCGTGAAAAAGATGCTTTAATCCCCTTACGATAAACGAACTGAAACTGAACTTTGATAATTCAACAGACCTGTTCTCAATATCGAAGTTCAAGACCCTGCCGTTCAGGTAAAGTTTATCGCCCTGAACCAGTTCACCATTTCGTGTAAGCCTGTTATTCAGATAAACATCATAAGGACAGTTTTTAGATTCAAAATAATATTTATTCTCTTTCTTTGAAACGGAACTGAACCATGCGTGATCGAGTTCATCCTGTATTACGGCGTCCCCTTTTCTGTTGGATATAATGAATTCTTTTTCATCCGCATCGAAATGATAAAAATCTCTTTCGGTAACATATTCCGATACGATCTTTTTTATATTAAGATTTTTGCCGTTGATCTTTATATCATCATTAATGTTTAAATAGAGAGAACTGTCTTTTTTCTCTCTGTTCACAAATAGTTCTGCTTTATTATCTAACAGATCAAGCCTGATTATAGATCTTGATAAGTTCAGAAATGCCAGCGATCTCTCATTTTTTTCTGAAGACAGTATAATATCGTGACCTTCCTGATTAAGATAGAAATTCTTCTGGTTGAAATAATTCAGTTTGACTTTAAAATATGACTTTATCTGCTCATACAGAATCTTATAGCCGTTGATCTTGACATTAGCCCCGTTAAGGATCTTGAATGGCGAATCTTTTTCGAGAATGTAATTGTCAACAGATACTATATTATCATCATCTTTCTTGATTATGATATAGTTGTTTTCGATAGAATATATATACAGCTGGAGATCTTTATAAGGAAAATAAACATCGGCTTTAGAAAAATCATCCGATATCCTTAACGGTATAATCGAAGCGCTTATTTTTCCTATCTCCCCGTCATCGAATATTGATGTTATACTTTTCATTTCGGAATCTTCAAGCTTTAATGAATCGGCGTAACCCATTGCTTTGTTAAGTAACGATGCAGCATAAGAGGACATGTTTTTCAGCATTTCCTCATCTTCTTCATCGAATGGCTTGCCGTCCATTTTATTCAATACCTGAAATACTCCTATCGCTTCATCCGTTGAACTCAGGATCGGTATTGAAAGCATCGTAAGCGTTTTGTAACCGGTAACTTTCTCTGAAGCTTTATTGTAAAGCGGTTCATTCTGAACATCGGTTATGTTCATGAACTTTTTTTGGCTATATGTATGACCGGCAATACCCTTATCCTTGGGTATCCTGATCTCGTCAACTCCATGCGCGACATAAGTGAACAGATCGTCAGCTTTTTCATCGTAAAGAAATATGCTGCATCTGTCGGCATTAAGAATTTCCTTGGTAATGTCTGTCAGTTTGATAAGAAGGCTTTTCAGATCTTTTACGCTGTCTAAACCTTTGGTGATCGAAGATAATTTGTCATTCATTCTCTAATTTTCTCCTGCAGTACAAAATACTTTCTGTCATAATATAATGATTATTGAACTTATTTCAAATCTAAATAATAAAAAAGCCAAAGATGTTTCCTTTGGCTTTTTATTTAAAAGAAATATGATTTAGAAAGTTATGCTGAGTGCGTTTTGAAAGTCCCTTATGATTATAAGAGCTTCAGCTCCGGAAACGGTTTTATCCTTTTCGAATTCTCCGCTCAGATTAGCTTTCATTATGCCCCTTGAAGCACATACTGCCATTGCATTATAAGCATAATGGTCTGTTCTTACATCGTTGAACATAGAGTTTTCTTCCCCGAAATGCTTTGTGTATAAAGACTCATCGCCTGATATCAGCACCATGACTTTTAACAACATCAACGCATATTCTGCTCTTGTGATCTTTTTATCGGGATAGAATTTATGGTCAGGAGCGTTTTCCATAACACCTTTATTCAGAACGATCTTTATCCAGCCAGCAGCCCAGTGACCCGCTATGTCGTTCGAAAGTTCTTTTTTCTGCTCGGTTTCAGTATATTTCATAGGATCATCAGGAGAAACGAATTCATTGTTATACTCCTTTTTGTCTCTTTTTGCCAGTACCTGCTCTATTTTCATTTCTTCAACAAAAAGAACTGCAATCTCAGCTTTACCGACTTCCTCAAGCAGAGCTACTTTCGCGCCGACCTTTGTTCCCGGCCTTGCCCTTTCGATAAGCTGGACGATCTCCCATTGTTTATTCGCTTCTGTTGCGTAAAGCCCTTTTAATTTTACCACTTCTGCAAAAGCTTCTTTCACTATCAACGGAATCGATGTCAATAATTATCCGAATTTTCCGGTAATCGATTCGAATGAGGTCATCACTTTGCCTACCGCTCTATTCAAGCAAGTGATCCAGCATACTGTCATCGCAACATCTACACAAGAAAGCCGTCCGATTTTGACGGGAGTGAACATGACCATCAAAGATGGC